>JBDIBE010000428.1:0-3062 GCA_039812785.1 Thermoanaerobaculia bacterium
GTGGGCCTCGCCGCCTGCGAGGACCGTGAGCTCGCCGCCGGGCGAGAGGCCGAGCCGCGCCGCGAGCGGGGCGGGGACGAGGACGGCGTCCCGCCGGAAGACCGCGAAGAGCCGCTCGAGCGACGCCGCTTCCGCCGTCTCGGCGACGAAGCGGTAGTCGCGCACGGCGGGGTCCGTCACCGGGTCGATCCCGAGGAGCTCGACGACCTCCCCTCCCGGCCCGCCGAGCGCGACCGTCGCCGAGACGGCCGGGACGATCGCGACGCCCCGCGCGCGGAGCCACGCGAGCCTCTCGAGCGCCTCCTCGGGGATCCCCGGCCCGTCCGCGAGGACGGTCAGGCCGGCCCGGCCCGCGACGGCGTCGACCGTCGCGGTGAACGAGCGGAGGACCGAGGCGTTCGCGAGGAGGATCGCGGCCATCGTCGCGACCCCGACGGCGATGCCGGCGACCGTCAGCGCGAAGCGGGACCGGTCCTGCCGGAGCGGACGGAGGAGGAGAGGGGCGAGGAGCGGCCGGACGCCCCTCACGGCTCGAGCCGGCCGTCGCGGAGCCGGAGGACGCCCCGGGCGCGCCGCGCCGCCTCGTCGGAGTGCGTCGCGAGGAGGACGGTCACGCCCCGCTCGCCGGCGAGGGCGGCGATCAGGTCGAGCACCTGCGCGCCGCTCCGCGAGTCGAGGTTCCCGGTCGGCTCGTCGGCGAGGAGGAGCGCGGGGCCGGCGACGAGCGCGCGGGCCACGGCGACGCGCTGCATCTGCCCTCCCGAGAGCTGCCACGGGAACGAGGCCGCCTTCGCGCCGAGGCCGACCTCCGCGAGGAGCCGCGCGGCGCGGGCGTCCGCCTCGGCGGAGGAGACCCCGTCGAGGAGCAGCGGCAGGGCGACGTTCTCGAGCGCCGTCATCGTCGGCAGGAGGTTGAAGAACTGGAAGACGGTCGCCGCGCTCCTCCGGCGGTACACGTCGCGCTCGTCCTCGGAGAGGCGCGCGAGGTCGCGCCCGTCCACGACGACGCGCCCCGACGTCGGGCGGTCGAGCGCGCCGAGGAGGTGGAGGAGCGTCGACTTCCCGCAGCCCGAGGGCCCGAGCAGCGCGACGAAGCCGCCGGGCTCGAGCGCGAAGGAGACCCCCGCGAGCGCCTCGGCGACGGTCCCGTCGCCGCCGCTCCCGCCCTCTCCCCACGACTTCCGGACCTCCTCGACGACGACGCGCGCGCCCATGCCCCGACACTACGGCGCCCGGGGCCTTCGGGATGGGGCGCGCCGCGCGCCGCCGCGTATCATCGGCGGCCGGGATGGAGAGGCTCCGCGACCTCTGGCGCCACAGGGCGCTCGTCGGCGTCCTCGTGGCGCGCGAGGTGAAGGCGCGCTACCGCGGGAGCGTCCTCGGCTTCTTCTGGTCGCTCCTGAACCCGCTCCTCATGCTCGCGGTCTACACCCTCGTCTTCCAGCTCCTCCTCCCGAACCGGAGCCCCTCGACCTCTCCCTACGCCCTCTTCCTCTTCTGCGGCCTCCTGCCGTGGAACTGGCTCTCCGCCTCGATCACCGACGCGGCCTCCTCGCTCCTGACGCACGGGGCGCTCCTCCGGAAGATCCTCTTCCCCGCGGAGGTCCTCCCCGCCGTCTCGGTCTTCGCGCAGGGGGTCCACTTCCTCCTCGCGCTCCCCGTCCTCCTCGCGGCCCTCGTCGCCGGGGCGTTCGGCGCCTTCGGCGCGCGCGTCCCGCTCGGCTGGCCGCTCGTCCAGGTCGCGGGGCTCCTCGTCCTCCAGGCGCTCCTCCTCCTCGGCATCGGCCTCTTCCTCGCGGCGCTCACGGTCCACTTCCGCGACGTGAGGGACCTCCTGCAGACCGCGCTCTCGGTCCTCTTCTTCGCGACGCCGATCCTCTGGACGCTCCACGACCTGCCGAAGACGCGGATCACGCGGCTCCTCGCCCTCAACCCCTTCGCGCCGCTCTTCTCGGTCTGGCACGACGCCCTCTTCTACGGCCGCTTCAGCCCGCCCGGCACCTGGGGCGCCGCGGCGGCGGTCTCGGTCGTCGCCTTCGTGATCGGCTTCGCCTTCTTCGACCGGCTGCGCGACTCCTTCCCGGAGGCGGTGTGAGCGCGCGCTCCCCGTACGCCGTCGAGGCGAGGGACCTCTCGAAGGTCTACCGCCGCTGGGGGCGCACGCGCGCCTTCGGCACGCTCAAGTCGGCCTTCCTCGGGAAGGGGCTCGGCAGGGCGCTCGAGCCGTCGGAGACGGTCGCGGCGCTCTCCGGCGTCTCCTTCGGGGTCAGGCGCGGCGAGACCTTCGGCGTCATCGGCGCGAACGGCTCGGGGAAGTCGACGCTCCTCAAGCTCGTCGCCGGCCTCTTCAAGCCGACCTCGGGGTCGCTCCGCGTCGACGGCAAGGTCTCGGCCCTCATCGAGCTCGGCGCGGGGTTCCACCCCGAGATCTCCGGCCGCGAGAACGTCGTCATCAACGGCGTCATGCTCGGCCTGACGCGGAAGGAGATCGAGAGGAAGCTCCCCTCGATCGTCGAGTTCTCGGGCCTCTCGGAGTTCATCGACGAGCCGGTCAAGACCTACTCCTCGGGGATGTACGTGAGGCTCGGCTTCGCGGTCGCGATCCACGTCGACCCGGAGGTCCTCGTCGTCGACGAGGTCCTCGCCGTCGGCGACGAGGCCTTCGCGCGGCGCTGCCTCGACACGATCAAGGAGTTCTCGGCCCGCGGGAAGACGATCTTCTTCGTCTCGCACTCGCTCGCCCTCGTCGAGGAGCTCTGCGACCGCGTCCTCTACCTCTCGGGCGGGAAGGTCGCCGGCCTCGCCGAGCCGCGCGAGATGCTCGCCGCCTACCGCCTCGACGTCTCCGCCGGCGAGGGGACGCGCCTCCTCGCCGAGCACGCCGTGGAGCAGGACGCCCTCCGGGCCGAGGAGGCGGCGCCGGCCCCCGCGCCCCCGTCCGGAGAGCCGCCGGCCCCCGGCGAGCCCGAGGCGCCGGCGCCTGCGAAGCCGCGCCGCTGGGGCGACCGCTCCGCGACGATCGACGGCGTTCGCCTCCTCGGGAAGGACGGCGCCGAGCGCTA
>JBDIBE010000429.1:0-3057 GCA_039812785.1 Thermoanaerobaculia bacterium
GCCGACGCCGACCCGCACGCCGAAGGCGAGGCAGACGACCGCCCCGCCGCCGACCCCGACGCCGCGCCCGACCGCGACGCCGACCCCCGCCCCGACGAAGACCCCGACGCCCCCGCCCGCCGTCCCGCCCGACGCCACGTACATCACGCGGCGGTTCGTGAAGATCAACGTCTCGCCCTCGCAGGCGCGCGTCTACCTGAACGGGCGGTACATCGGGATCTCGGACGACTGGGACGACGCGGGGGGCGGCGCGCTCCTCGCCTTCCCGCCCGAGGGGCGCTTCCGCCTCCGCCTCGCCTACCCCGACCGCAAGGACGGGATCGTCGACGTCCTCGTGGCGCCGAACGCCGTCGAGGACAAGGTCGAGATCGAGAGGAGCCTGGAGAAGGGGACCCCCGGAGGCCCGACCGGCCCCGCGGGGAAGATCGGGCGCCCCGACTACCAGACGACCGGCCTCCTCCGGGTCAGCGCGGAGCCCCCCTGGGCGACCGTCACGATCGACGGCAAGGAGATGGGACCGGCCTCGCGCTTCTCAGAGCAGGACATGCAGTTCCGCGAGCAGGGGGTCTACGACCTCGTCCTCACGGCGCCGGGCTACCTGCCGAAGTCGGTGCGGGTCCTCGTCTCCCCGACGACCGGGAAGGACCGGGCCGTCGTGCGCGAAAAACTGAAGAAGGCGTGACGACGCTCTCATTCCGGGCTGCAACCGGACGCTGGCGCAGAGCGTAATATCCGCCGTCCCGGGCGCCTCCGCGCCCCGTATCGAACCCGTGCACATGCCCTGCACCCGCCTCCGCTTCCCCCTCCGGCCCGCGCTCGGCGCCCTCGTCGCGGCCGGGCTCCTCCTCTCCGGCGCCGTGTCCGGCGAGCCGATCGCCTCCGGCCTCGCCCTCGAGTCCGCGCTGCCCGACGCCCCCCCGTCCGCGAGCCGCTTCCGCCTCGGCGAGGCCGGCCTCCTCTCGCCCGACGGCCCGAACTCCGGCGACGCCGCGTTCCGCCTCGACCCGTCCGGGGAGAAGGCCGCCGCGCCGTCCGGCGCGGGCGCGGCGAAGTGGTCGAGCGAGCCCTCCACGACGGAGTCCCCGAAGAGGGACCGGTCGACGCTCGTCGCCGCCGGCTTCACCGGGCTCTTCCTCGGCCTCGAGTACCTCGCCTTCTGGCAGTCCGCCGAGCTCGCCGATGAGTTCCAGTGGGCCAACGAAGGGTGGTTCGACCCGGACACGTACACGGGCGGCGCCGACAAGGCCTCGCACCTCGTGGGCGGGTACATCGCGGGGCGCGTCCTCGAGTCGGCGCTGAAGTGGGGCGGGAGCCCGGACGGCAAGGCGCAGCTCCTCTCCGCGTCCCTCATCGCGGTGACGGGGACGCTCATCGAGGTCGGCGACGCCTACCACGGATTCGGCTTCTCCTGGCAGGACGCCGTGATCACGGCGGGCGGCGGCGTGATCGGCTCGGTGCTCGCGCACTACAAGCTCGACGACACCGTCACGATGCGGTTCGGGAAGGTCGGCATCGACTACCCCGACGACCCGTCGAAGGTGATCGCCGACCCGAACCACTACTCGGGCGAGATCTACACCCTCGACGTGCGCGGGGCCGGCCTCTTCCCCCGGATGAAGAAGGAGCCGGGGCTCGCGCGCTACCTGATGGCCTCGGTGACGTACGGGACGAAGGGCTACCCCTGGGTCGAGCAGGAGTACCGCCAGCGGCGCCTCGGCCTCGAGCTCGCCCTCGACACCTACGAGATCGGCCTCGCGCTCGGGGTGAGGAAGGACTCCTGGTGGGGCGGCCCGCTCCTCGCCGTCCTCCGCTACTTCAGGATCCCGTACACCGGGATCGGCGTCCAGTACGAGTTCAACTCGCGGAAGTGGCTGGGGCCGAACTCGTTCCACGACTTCGACCGGTAGGCCTCCCCGCGGCGGGTCAGAAGGGGCCCGAGAGGACCCGGAACGTCGCGGCCTTCCGCACCGACTCCTCGAACCGGCGGACGAGCGCGACGACGATGCCGCCGAGGAGAGGCGCCCCCTCGGGGGCCCCCTCGTCGACGAGCTCCCGGAAGACCTTCCTCGGCAGGGCGTAGACCGTCGCCGGTCCGTCCTGGGCGACGACGTCGGCCGATCTCGGCGCGTCGTCGAGGAGGGCCATCTCGCCGACGATCTCGGCGGGGCCGAGGAACGCGAGCGCCTCCTCCCCGACGCCGGGGATCCGCATCGAGACCCGGAGCCGCCCCTCGGCGACGACATAGGCCTCCTCGCCCGCCTCGCCGGCCGAGAGGAGCCTCCCCCCGGACGGGATCCGCCGCTCGGTCAGGCCGAGGTCCGGAAGGGCGGTCGGGTCGAGGCCCGCGGCGTCGAAGAGCTCGCTGACGCGCTGGGGGTCGGCCGGTGCGGCGCTCCCGGGCGCGGCCGCCGCGAGGGCGGGGCGCGGCTTCCATGACGGGTCGGGGCGGACGTCGTCGAAGAAGCGCACGAGGGCGGCGTTCACCTCGCGGAGCGCGGTCGTCACGCTCCCGAGCGCGAGCCGCCGGAAGGCGGCCCCTCGCGGGCCCGGCTCGAAGAGGCTCTGCCGCGCCTCCATCCCCGAGAAGACGAGTATCCCGGAGCCGGGGAGCGGGTCGTACCGGCAGAGGTCGTAGGCCCCCGTGAGCGCGCCGTGGAGCGCGAGGAAGGAGGGGGCGCGCGGGGTGCCGATGGGATGCGGGCCGAGCGCGGTGAGGACGTGCGAGACGACCTCCCCCTCCGCGAGGAGGTAGACGTCGTCGGAGCCGTCCGTGACGGGGGCGTCGAGGTCGAGAGGAACGAGGCGGCGCCCCTCCGAGAGGAGGGCCGCGTCACGGGCCGGGATGTCGCTCATGTCCGGGCCGGAAGTCTATCGGGCTTTGGTCGTGCCGGCGCGCCGCGTGCGGTTGACGCCCTCCTCCCCGGGCCGTATCGTGCCCGGCCGGGCCTATGAACGCTCCCGACGCCCCCTCCCCCCTCAAGCGCACCCCCCTCTTCGACGCTCACAAGTCGCTCAACGGCAAGCTCGTCCCCTTCGGGGGATGGGAGATGCCCGTCC
>JBDIBE010000430.1:0-3031 GCA_039812785.1 Thermoanaerobaculia bacterium
GCCGGGGCGGGAGCGGCGGCCGGCGTCGGGATCGCCTCGTCCGGCCGCCTCGCGCGGTGCGTCGCGAGGGGAGTCCGCGTGTCGACGCGCCGCTCGGTGGCCGCGGCGCGGGAGCGCGCGAAGTCGAGCGGTCCGTCGGGGAGGCTCCCCGGCGGGAAGGCGTCCTCGACCCGGAGCGGGAGCGAGACGGGACGGGCGGGCGCGGCGGCGGCCCGGGCGAGCGCGCTCTCGAGCTCCGAGGCGCTCTCGAACCGGTCTTCGCGCCTCTTCTCGAGGGCGCGGTGGACGGCGGCCCGGAGCTCGGGCGAGACGTCGGGGTAGAGCGAGAGGTTCCCGGGCACCGGCTCGGAGATCTGCTTCATCGCGATGCCGAGCGCCGAGTCCGCCGTGAAGGGGAGGACGCCGGTGAGCATCTCGAAGGCGATGATCCCGATCGAGTAGAGGTCGCTCCGGGCGTCCGCGGGCTGCCCCATCGCCTGCTCCGGGGAGATGTAGTGCGGGGTGCCGAGGACGACGGCGTCGAGCGTCAGCTTCTCGTCGACCGTGCCGCGCGCGAGGCCGAAGTCGAGGATCGAGACCATGTCGTCGGCGCCGACGATGATGTTCTGGCTCTTCAGGTCGCGGTGGACGATCCCCTGCTCGTGCGCGGCCTGCGTCCCGAGGCAGATCTGCCGGAGGATCGGCAGCGCGCGCGAGGGCGCGATCCGCCCCTCCTCGAGGATGAGCGTCTGGAGGTCCTTGCCCGGCACGTACTCCATCGTGATGAAGGGGTGCCCGTCGACCGTCCCGAAGTCGTACATGCGGGCGACGTTCGGGTGCTTCACCTTCCGGTTGAGGCTGATCTCGCGCTTGAACCGGGCGAGGATCGCGCCGTCCTCGACGGCGACGTGCCCGTAGAGGACCTTGATCGCGACGACCTCGTCGAGGTCGCGGTCCATCGCCTTGAAGACGACGCCCATCCCCCCGCGCCCGAGGGTGTCGAGCCACTCGTAGCGCGGGGCGGCGGCGAAGAACTGGGTGCGGAAGGTCTCGAGGCTCATGAGGGGCGCGCGGGCCGCGCATGCGGCAAGCCCCCGATTATCGCCCGGACTTCCGGACGAGCCCCGGGCCACGGCCGCGACCCTGGGGCGAGGCGAGGGCTCGGCCCGCCGCCGCCCTGTCGAGGCTGTCCCTCCGCGGGGCGGGGAGATACGATCCGCGATGCACCGCGACACCTCGCGAGGAGACCTGCACATGAGCACGATCGACACCATCACCGCGGCCCTCGGCGCCGAGGCGAAGTCCCTCCTCGAGCACACCTGTACGGGAATCCCGAAGGAGTCGCTCCACCTCCCCGGCCCGGACGTCGTCGACCGGATCTGGGCCCAGTCCGACCGGCCGATCCCCGTCCTCCGGAGCCTCCAGCAGCTCGTCGACCACGGCCGCCTCGCCGGCACCGGCTACCTCTCGATCCTCCCCGTCGACCAGGGGATCGAGCACTCCGCCGGCGCCAGCTTCGCGAAGAACCCCGTCTGCTTCGACCCGGAGGGGATCGTGAAGCTCGCCATCGAGGGGGGCTGCAACGCCGTCGCCTCGACGCTCGGCGTCCTCGGGGCCGTCGCGCGCAGGTACGCGCACAAGATCCCGTTCCTCCTCAAGATCAACCACAACGAGTTCCTGACCTACCCGAACAAGTTCGACCAGATCATGTTCGCCCAGATCAAGCAGGCGCGGGACATGGGGTGCGTCGCCGTCGGCGCGACGATCTACTTCGGGTCGGACGCCTCGGGGCGCCAGATCATCGAGGTGAGCCAGGCGTTCCACGCCGCGCACGAGATGGGGATGGCGACCGTCCTCTGGTGCTACCTCCGGAACAACGCCTTCAAGAAGGACAAGGACTACCACGTCTCCGCCGACCTGACGGGGCAGGCGAACCACCTCGGCGTGACGATCGAGGCGGACGTCATCAAGCAGAAGCTCCCCGAGAACAACGGCGGCTACAACGTCCTCGCCTCGAAGGAGAACCCGTACGGCAAGACCGACAAGCGGGTCTACGAGGTCCTGACGACCGACCACCCGATCGACCTCACCCGCTACCAGGTCGCGAACTGCTACATGGGGCGCGCGGGCCTCATCAACTCGGGCGGCGCCTCGGGCGAGAACGACTTCGCCGAGGCGATCAAGACGGCCGTCGTCAACAAGCGCGCCGGCGGCATGGGCCTCATCTCCGGCCGCAAGGCGTTCCAGCGCCCGCTCGCCGAGGGGGCGAAGCTCCTCAACACCATCCAGGACGTCTACCTCTGCAAGGAGGTCACGGTCGCGTAGCGCGGCCGCGGCGAACCTGGTGAGCGTCGAAGGCCCCCGGGCGACCGGGGGCCTTCGTGCGCGAGGGCTCCGCGGCCCGGTGCTAGGCTCGCCGGCGGCCCATGAAGCCCGTCCGATTCTCGTGGCCCCCGTTCGTCGCTCCGGCCGAGCCGGAGCTCCTCAAGCGGCAGGAGACCGTCCTGCTCGTCCTCAACCTGACGGTCCTCGCGGGGATCGCGGTCGCCTACCTCGTCTTCGGAGCGGTCGGGATGGCGGGCCCCCCGCGGCGCACCTTCTTCGCGGTCCTGATGGGCTGGTTCCTCGTCCAGGCGCTCGCCCTCGGCTGGCTCGCGGGGCGGGGCGGGCCGATCCGGGGCGCCCCGCTCCTCTCCTGGGTCAGCCTCTCGATCTGGCTCAACCTCGGCTTCGCCTTCGCGCTCGCGCTCTCGGGCGGCATGGAGGACACGCACACCGCCGTCCTCCTCGTCGTCCCCGTCATCGCGGCGGCCTTCCGCTACACCGGGCCGGGCGTCGTCCTCGTCGTCGCGGCGGCGGTCGCCGTCACCTACCTCCAGCTCTGGGTCTACTACCGGCACCTGACCACGGTGGCCGCCACCGAGTACTTCGAGGCGACGAACGCGGCGATGGTCTACGTCGTCGTGGCCATCGTCGTCGCCTCGCTCGTGCGGCAGATGCGGGGAGGCGCCGAGCGCCTCCGGGCCTCGCTCGCCGAGCTCGAGGCGACGCG
>JBDIBE010000431.1:0-2974 GCA_039812785.1 Thermoanaerobaculia bacterium
GTCGAGGATCCGGATGACGCAGTCCTCGCCGTGGACCGTCGGCATGATCGAGACGCGGAAGTCGATCGTCCGCCCCTTGACCCGGATCTTGAAGCGGCCGTCCTGCGGCACCCGCTTCTCGGCGATGTCCAGCTCGGACATGACCTTGATGCGGCTGATGATCGTCTGGTGGTGCTTCTTGTCGATCGGCTCCATCGCCGGGTAGAGGACGCCGTCGATGCGGTACTTGATGACGACGACGTTCTCCTGGGTCTCGACGTGGATGTCCGAGGCGCGGCGCTGGATCGCGTTGAAGAGGACGGAGTCGACGAGCTTGATGATCGGGCTCGCGTCCGCCGCGATCCGGTCGATCGTCAGGACCTCCTGCCCCTCCTCGTCCTCCCTCACGACCTGCATCCGGAACTCTTCCGTGGCCTCTTCCAGGACGCGCTGGGTCGACTCGGACTTCTGCAGGATCTCCTGCATCGCGGCGCGCGAGCCGACCTTCACGCGGATCCGCCTCTTCACGAGCGCCTCGAGCTCGTCGCGGCGGACGACGTCCGTCGGGTCGGTCATGACGACCGCGAGGGCCCCGTCCTCCTCCCCCTCGGGGACGAACTCGTAGCGGAGCATCCACTCGAGCGGGACGCTCTTGAAGAGCGCGGGGTCGACCCGGAAGGTCCAGAGGTCGACGTACGGGATCCCGAGCCGGCGCGCGGCCTCCTTCGCGCGGCTCTCCTCCGAGGCCACGTCGAGGACGCGCGGGAGGGCCGGGACGGAGGGAACGGCGGTCTTGCTCGTCATCGTCATCCCCGGATGTTGGAGAGGAGCGTGAACATCGGAAGGTATACGGACAGGAGGATCGTCGCGATGACGCCTCCCATCACGATCAGGATGACCGGCTCGATCAGGTTGATGATCGTCTGGAGCTTCGCCTCGATCGCCTCGTCGTAGAAGTCGGAGACGTTCGTCAGCATCTCCTCGAGGGCGCCCGTCGCCTCGCCGACCTTGATCATCTCGACGGTGAGCGACGTGAACTGCCCGGTCTCCTCGAGGCTCCGCCAGAGCTCGGCCCCCTCGCGCACCTTCGGGACGACGGAGGCGACCGCCTCGGAGATGCGGCGGTTGCCGACCGAGCCCGTCGAGATGTCGAGGGCGGTGACGAGCGGCGTCCCCGCGCCGACGAGCGTCGCGAGCGCGCGGGCGAACTGCGAGAGCGCGAACTCGTGCAGGACGATGCCGAGCGCGGGGAGCTTCAGGAGGAGGCCGTCGACGGCGCGGCGCCCCGCGTCGGTCCTCCGCCACCGGCCGAAGGCCCAGACCCCCGCGACGGCCCCGAGGACGATCTCGACGACGTGCGCCCGCATGAACGTCGCGAGGCCGACGACGAAGACCGTGAGGGCCGGCATCTCGCCCCCGAAGCCCGAGTAGAACTCCTTGAACCGCGGGATGACGTAGGTCAGGAGGATGAAGATGAGGCCGGCCGAGAGGCTGATGAGGACGGCCGGGTAGACGATCGCCCCGGTCACCTTCCGCTTCACCTGGCCCATCATCTTCTGGTAGCCGAGGAAGCGTCGGAGGACCTTCTCGACCTCTCCCGAGCGCTCGCCCGCCTTCAGCGACGTCGCGTAGAGGCGCGGGAAGGCGTCGCCGTGCGACAGGAAGGCGTCGGAGAGCGCCGTCCCGGCCACGAGCTGCTCGCGCACGTCGGCGAGGATCCTCTTGAAGTGGGGGTTCTTCTGCCGCTCGAGGAGGATCTCGAGCCCGGCGACGACGGGGAGGCCCGCCTTCAGGAGGGCGACGAGCTCCTGGTTGAAGACGAGGAACTCGTGGATCTTGACGCGCCCGCCTCCGCCGCCCCGGACGAGGCCCGCGAGGCTCGGCGCCCGGAAGGCGCCGCGGCCGCCGCCTGCCCGGACGGAGAAGACCCGGACGCCCTGCCGGGAGAGCTCGGCCCGCGCGGCGGCCTCGTCGGCCGCCTCCACCGTCCGCGTGACGACGCTCCCCTCCGGCGTCCCGACGCGGCAGGAGAACTCGGGCATCAGCGCCCCCCCCCGATCCGGGGCCCGGGTCCGACGGGGGAGGCGGAGAGGACGAGGAAGAGCGCCGCGGAGCCCCCCTCCTCGCGCCCGACGCCGAGGACGAACGGCTCCCTCAGGTGGAGGTTGATCGAGGTCCGCGCGACGTCGTGCGTCGTCTCCCGCCCCTTCTCGTCGCGCCTCACTCTCGCGAGGACGAGGTTCCGGAGGCGGAGGACCTCGGCGCTCCCTCCCGGCTCGAGGAGGAAGTCGATCCGGTAGGCGCCGCCGAGGCTCCAGGAGACGGGCTCTCCCTCCAGCCCCTGCAGGACGACCTCGTCGATCGGCGTGTAGTCCGTGAAGCTGAAGAGCTTCCTCAGGCGAGCGCCGACGCCCCGGATCTGCTCGGCGACGGGAGTCGGAGCCGTCCTCGGCCCCGGCTCGGTCGTGGCCCGGAGGAGGGCCACGGAGACGGAATAGCCGCGCGGCGGCACGTCGAACGTCTCGACGGCGCGCGCCGCCTTCTCGACGACCGCGGCGGTGTCGCGGACGGTCAGCGCGTTGAGCGCCGGCTGCAGCACGATCGAGCCGCGCGGGGAGAGGAGCGGCCGGACGAGGAGGAAGACCTCTTCGGCCTTGCGGTGCTTCGGCGTGAAGACCCGGACGACGTCCGGCTCCGGCATCGGCGTCGGCGCCGGGGCCGCCGCGGGGGCGGCGCCGGCGGCGAGGAGGAGGGCCGCGAGGGCCGCGACGCGGAGCAGGTCTCTCATCGGCGTCAGATGTCCGCGTCGTGGTCGACGAGGAAGACGACCGTCGGCTCGCCCGGCTCGGTCGCCGGGAACTGGTAGACGACGGCCTCGCCGGAGGAGATCTCCTCGACGGCGGGGACCGCCTCGGACGGGCCGACGCTCGAGACGGCCGGGACGGCGGCCCGCGCGACGGGCGCGCCGGCCGGAGCCGTCGCCTCGCGGCGCCAC
>JBDIBE010000432.1:0-2964 GCA_039812785.1 Thermoanaerobaculia bacterium
AAGCCCGCGAGCAAGTACGAGATGTACTTCGACTTCCGCGAGTCGGTCGCCTCGCTCATGAAGCCCGAGGCGTCGCACCGCTACCTCGCGATGCGCCGCGGCTGGCTCGAGAAGGAGCTGACGCTCTCCCTCGGCGACGCGCCGAAGCACCCGGGGTTCGAGGAGCGGCTCCTCGCCGAGTTCGAGCGGGCCGCGGGGGCCGGCGCGGCGACGCCCGCCCAGCCCTTCCTGAAGAAGGCGGCCCGGATGTCGCTGAAGGCGCACGTCCTCCTCTCGATCGAGGCGGAGGTCCACAAGGCGCTGAAGGACGTCGCCGACGAGGCGGCGATCCACGTCTTCGCCGAGAACGTACGGAAGGTCCTCCTCGCCGCGCCGTTCGGGCCGAAGGCGGTCCTGGGCGTCGACCCGGGGCTCCGCACGGGCTGCAAGCTCGCGGTCGTCGACGCCTCGGGGAAGTACGTCGCCTCGACGGTGATCTACCTCCGCGGCGACTCGGGGATGGAGCAGGCGCGGCGGGCGATCGTCGAGTGCGTGAAGACGCAGGCGATCCGCTGCGTCGCCGTCGGGAACGGCACGGCCGGCCGGGAGACGGAGGCCGCCGTCCGCGAGATGCTGAAGGAGGCCGGCCTCGAGGTCCCCGTCGTCCTCGTGAACGAGTCGGGCGCGTCCGTCTACAGCGCGAGCGAGACGGCCCGCGAGGAGTTCCCCGACCTCGACCTGACGATCCGCGGGGCGATCTCGATCGCGCGGCGCCTCCAGGACCCGCTCGCCGAGCTCGTGAAGGTCGACCCGAAGTCGATCGGCGTCGGGCAGTACCAGCACGACGTCTCTCCGCACGCGCTGAAGAAGCGGCTCGACCAGGTCGTCGACTCGGCCGTGAACCAGGTCGGCGTCAACCTGAACACCGCCTCGCCCCACCTCCTCGCCCACGTCTCGGGGATCGGCCCCGCGCTCGGGAAGGCGATCGTCGCCCGGCGCGAGACGAAGGGGCTCTTCACCTCGCGGCAGGAGCTCCTCGAGGTGCCGCGCTTCTCGAAGAAGACCTTCGAGCAGGCGGCCGGGTTCCTCCGGATCCCCGGCTCGGCGAACCCTCTCGACAACACCGCCGTCCACCCGGAGCGCTACGAGGCGCTCGGCGCGTTCGCGAAGGGGGTCGGCAAGGAGCTCGTCGACCTCCTCGGGCCGGGCGTCGAGATCGTGAAGCGCTCGAAGGAGCTCCGCGAGTCGCTCGGCGCCTTCACCTTCGACGACGTCGTGAAGGAGCTCGAGAAGCCGGGGCGAGACCCGCGCGACACCTTCGTCCCCTTCTCCTTCCGCGAGGGGGTCCACGAGGTGGCGGACCTGACGCCCGGGATGGTCTGCCCCGGAATCGTCACGAACGTGACGAACTTCGGCGCCTTCGTCGACGTCGGCGTCCACCAGGACGGCCTCGTCCACATCTCGCAGCTCTCCTCGGCCCGCTTCGTGAAGGACCCGCGCGAGGTCGTCAGCCCGGGCGACCGGGTGCAGGTGAAGGTCCTTGCCGTCGACCTTCCGAAGAATCGGATCTCGCTCACGATGCGGCTCGGCGAGCCGGCGGCGGCTCCGGCCCCGCGCGCGGACGCGCCCCGGGGCGGGGCGCCCGCCGGCCGCGGCCCGGAGCGCGGCGGCCCCGGCGGCGGACGGCCCCCGGCCCGGCCCGAGCCGCCGAAGCCCGAGGTCGACCGCCGCTGGGCGGCCCTCGCGAGCCTGAAGAAGTGACCGCCGGCTCTGTGCTAGAACCCGCGCCATGAAGACGCTCGCCTGCGCGCTCCTCCTCCTGCCTATCCTCGCGGCCTTCACGGCCTCCGCCCAGGAGTCGAACCCGATCGTCGTCGTGAAGACGTCGATGGGCTCGTTCAACATCGAGCTCTACCCGGACAAGGCGCCGGTCACCGTGAAGAACTTCCTGATGTACGTCGACGAGGGCTTCTACGCGGGGACGCTGTTCCACCGCGTCATCGACGGCTTCATGATCCAGGGGGGCGGGCTCGACAAGGAGATGAACCGGAAGAAGACCGGCGCGCCGATCGTCAACGAGGCGGGGAACAAGCTGAAGAACGCCGTCGGCACGGTCGCGATGGCCCGGACGGGCGACCCGAACAGCGCCACGGCGCAGTTCTTCGTGAACGTGAACGACAACACGCCGCTCGACTACCGCGACTCCTCCCGCGAGGGGATCGGCTACTGCGTCTTCGGGAAGGTCGTCCAGGGGATGGACGTCGTCGAGAAGATCAAGGCCGTCCCGACGGGCGTGAAGAACGGGATGCGCGACGTCCCGGTGACGCCCGTCGTCATCGAGTCGATCACGCGCGCCAAGGCGAGCTGACGCGGCGACGGGCCGGTCCCGCCCGGCGCCCGCCGGGCGGGGCGCGGCCCGGGCGCGCGGAACGCGTTTACACCTGCTAAGGTTCCTCCGCCGATACGGCACGGAGGAGCCCCGATGCGTCGTTCCGCCCGCGCGTCCCTCGCCGTCCTCGCTCTCCTCACCGCGGCGTCCGCGTCCGCCGCGATCGACCCCGCGAAGCTCGAGGGCTTGAAGGCCCGGAGCATCGGCCCCGCGGGGATGAGCGGCCGGATCGCCGCCATCGACGCCTTCCGCGGCGACCCGCGGATCGTCTTCGCCGGCGCCGCCTCGGGCGGCGTCTGGAAGTCGACGAACGGCGGCCTGACGTTCGAGCCCGTCTTCGAGTCGCAGCCGGTCCACGCGATCGGCGCGGTCGCCGTCGACCCGCGGACGCCGGACGTCGTCTGGGTCGGCACGGGCGAGGGGAACATCCGCAACAGCATCTCGCACGGAGACGGCGTCTACCTGACGCGCGACGGCGGGAAGACGTGGACGAACGTCGGCCTCGGCAAGAGCGAGCGGATCCACCGGATCCTCCTCCACCCGGGCGACCCGAAGGTCGCCTGGGCCTGCGCCGTCGGCCCGGCCTGGAGCGACGG
>JBDIBE010000433.1:0-2963 GCA_039812785.1 Thermoanaerobaculia bacterium
GCGCCGCGGTCCCGCCCGCGGGAGCTTCCTTCCGTCCGAACAGCCAGTCGAGCACGGGCCGGAGTCTAGGGACCGCGGCCGCTTCGCGGAAGCCCGGCGGCCCCGCTCGTCCCGCCGGGGCGCACCGGCCGCCGCGGCACGGCTTTCGCTAGAATGACCCGTTGGTGGCCCCGGGCCACCGGAGGTTGCGATGAACCAGAAGAAGCTCCTTTCGGCCCTGCTGATCGCCGTGCTCTGCACCGTCGGCAGCCTGGCTTACGCGGGCGCCCAGGCCCGCATCGTCGGAACGGTCACGGACGCCAGCGGCAAGCCGCTCGAGGGAGTCACCGTCACGATCACGACCCCGAAGCTCGGGAAGTTCAAGGTCGTCCTCACGTCGGACGTCGAGGGGAAGTGGGGGACGATCCTGAACGACTCCACGATCGCGTACGACTACCTCTTCGAGAAGAAGGGGTACATGCCGACGAAGCAGAGCAAGAAGGTCGGCATCGGGAGCGAGGGGACGCTCGACATCCAGATGCTCACGCAGGACCAGGCGATCGAGAAGGGCGTCGTGAAGACGGCCGTCGACCCGTACACCGAGGCCTTCAACGGCGCCGTCGACAAGTTCCAGGCCGGCGACCTCGAGGGGGCGCTCGCCGGAGCGAGGAAGGCGCTGGAGCTCGGCCCCGACAAGCCGGGCGCGTGGGACATGGCGGCGAAGGTCGCCGCCCAGAAGAAGGACTGGGACCTCGTCATCGAGTGGGGCGAGAAGGCGCTCTCCCTCGAGCCCGACAACACCTCGCTCTACGGGCCGCTCATGGAGGCGTACAAGGCCAAGGGCGACAAGGCGAAGGCCGCCGACTACGAGAAGAAGTTCATCGCCGCGAACCCCGACAAGCCCGAGATCCTCTACAACCAGGCCGTCGACTTCTACAACAAGGGGAACTTCAAGGAAGCCGAGCCCCTCCTCCGGAAGATCGTCGAGGGCAAGCCCGACTACGCCAACGCCCACTTCCTGCTCGGGATGTGCTGCGTCAACCTGAACAAGATCCCCGACATGAAGAAGCACCTGTCCGAGTACATCAAGCTCGACCCGAACGGGAAGGAAGTGGCCACGGCCAAGGAGATGCTCGAGGCCTTCAAGTGACGCCCGGGGCGGCGGAGGCCCGCGCGTGACCGCGACGCCGATCGCCATCGGCGTCGCGGGTGGCACCGGCTCGGGCAAGACGACCGTCGCGAACGCCATCCGCAACCGCGTGGGGGAGGACCGCATCGCGATCCTCTCCCACGACTGGTACTACCGCGACTGGGTCGACCTGCCGAAGGACGTCCTCGACCACAAGAACTTCGACCACCCCGACTCGCTCGAGACGGACCTCCTCGTGAGGCACGTGAAGGCCCTCAAGGGAGGGGCGACGGTCGAGGTCCCGGTCTACGACTTCAAGACGCACCGCCGCTCCGCCGAGACGCGCCGGATCCCGCCGCGGAAGGTCATCCTCGTCGACGGGATCCTCATCTACGCCGAGCCGGAGCTCCGGAAGCTCCTCGACATCAAGATCTTCGTCGACACCGACGCCGACGTCCGCCTCATCCGCCGGATCCGGCGCGACATCGCCGAGCGCGGGCGGACGCTCGACAGCGTCGTCGAGCAGTACGAGTCGACCGTACGGCCGATGCACCTCGAGTTCGTCGAGCCGTCCAAGCGCTACGCCGACCTGATCGTCCCCGAGGGAGGCGAGAACGCCGTCGCCCTCGAGTTCCTCTTCGCCCGCCTCGAGAAGATCCTCGACTGACCCCGGGAGGGGCGCCGGGCGGATAATTTCGGAGTACACGTTCCGCCGCCAGGGGGCGGAGGAGGTCGCCATGCCGATCGTCGTTCGTTTCGTCTCGGGCTCCCTCGCCGGCCGCGAGCTCGCCTTCCCGAACGAGATCGTGCGGATCGGCGACGCCGACGGGGTCGACCTCAGGGTCGACCCGGCTCAGCCGGGCGACGGCGGCGCGCGGGGGCGGGTCATCGAGGTCTCCGTCGAGGGCTCCGGCTTTCGCGTCCGCTCCGCCGGCAACCGCGAGCTCTCCGCCCAGGGCGAGATGCCGCTCGACCACCCCGTCGCCGACGGCGGCGAGGTCCGCTTCGGCGCCTGGGGCCCGATCTTCACCGTGAGCCGGGCCTCCGGCGAGTCGTCCCGCACGGCGCCGGTCCCGATCCCGATCGAGCCTCCCCCGCCGCCCCGTCCCGACGACACCGCCTCCCGCCGGCGGATGGAGGACACCGCCTCGCGGATGGCGAAGAGCGTCCTGACCGCCTCGGGCGAGAAGCCGGTCGGCCCGAAGACGGTCATGGTGATGATCCAGGAGGCGCTCTCGAAGGCGCGCGAACAGGGGGACGCCGGCTTCGTCGAGAAGGGGACCGTCTTCGTCCGCGAGGTCGTCTCCGAGACGATCCAGAGCGCGACGCGCTCGCTGAAGATCGGCCTCCTCCTGACCGCCTCGGCCCTCGTCATCCTCGCCTTCGCGCTCGCGTTCAACGTCTACAGGACGCGGCAGACGGTCGAACGCGTGACGCAGGCCGCCGACGAGAGCGTCCAGGGGGTGAGGAAGGAGCTCGGCACGCGCGTCGAGGAGATGCGGAAGGAGCGGGACGACCTCGCGGCCGAATCGGCCGAGGTCGCGCGCAAGCTCGGCGAGCTCGAGAAGACGGCCGGCGCGAGCGAGAAGGCCGTCGCCGACCTCAGGACGCGCCTGACCGACGCGGAGACGCGGCGGAAGGAGCTCGAGGGACGGATGCAGCGCGCCCTCTCCTCGCTCGAGGCCGACAAGGAATCGCTCCAGCGGCAGCTCCAGCAGATGGAGCGGGACCGCGCCGCCGACCGGGCCCGGCAGCAGGCCGAGATCGAGAAGCTGAGGCAGGAGGCCGCGGCCCCCGCCGCCGTTCCGGTCGAGCCGACCGCGGCGCCGGCGCCGGCCCCGCGCTGAGGCGCGGG
>JBDIBE010000434.1:0-2960 GCA_039812785.1 Thermoanaerobaculia bacterium
CGGATCGCTCGGCGACCGCGAGGGCGCGCGAGCGCCCCGTGGCGCCCGGGCGGACGCGGAAGGTCGGGCGGCCGACGCGCTCGTCGAACTCCATCGCGGCCGAGAGGACGTCGGGGCGCCCGTGCGCCCACTCCTTGACGGCGGCGAGGTGCGTCGTCGCGACGGTGAGGCCGCCGCGGCGGAGGTCCTCCTCGAGGACCGACATCGCGATGGCGCCCCCCTCGTCGGGGTCGGTGCCGCTCCCGAGCTCGTCGAGGAGGACGAGGCTCCGCGTCGTCGCCGCCGCGAGCGCCGCGGCGGTGCGCGTCATCGCCCCCGCGAAGGAGGAGAGGTCGCCGAGGAGGTCCTGCGCGTCGCCCGCGACGACGAGGAGACGGTCGAAGACGGGGAGCGACGTGCCGGGGTCGGCCGGGACGGCGAAGCCCGACTGCGCGAGGAGCGCGAAGAGGCCGACGGTCTTCATCGCGACGGTCTTGCCGCCGGCGTTCGGGCCCGAGAGGAGGACGAGCCGCTGCCCCTCCTCGAGGACGAGGTCGAGCGGCACGGCGTCGGAGCCGCGCTCCTCGGCCCGCTCGCCGAAGACCTCCTCGCGGAGCGGCGCGAGCCGCCGGTCGAGGAGCGGGTGCCGCGCCTTTCGGAGGACGAGCGGCCCGTCCGTCTCCGGGAAGACCCCCTGCGAGCGGCGCGCGAGCTCGGCGCGCGCCTGGTAGCCGTCGAGCTCGGTGAGGACCTCGACGGCCGCGAGGAGCTCGGGCTTGCGCACGGCGAAGCGCGACGTGAGCGCGACGAGGATCCGGTGGATCTCCTCCCGCTCCTCCTCGAACGCCTCGGAGAGGGCGTTGTTCGCCTCGACGACGGCGAGCGGCTCGACGAAGAGCGTCTGCCCCGAGCCCGACTTCTCGTGGACGATCCCGGCGACGCTCTCGCGCCGGTCGGAGCGGACGGGGATGCAGTAGCGCCCCCCCTTCTCCGTGACGTAGCCGTCGGCGAGGACGTCGGGGCGGGCGCGGACGAGCTCCTCGAGGCGCCTCACGACGTCGCGCCGGAGGCGGACGATCGAGGCGCGGATCGCGGCGAGCCGCGCGGAGGCGGTGTCGCGGATCCGCCCGTCGGGCTCGAAGGTGAGGTCCCGCTCGCCGAGGAGGTCCTCGAGGTGCCCGAGCGGCGCGAGCAGGGCGGAGAGGTCGGGGAGCTCGAGCCCCTCGACGGGGACGGCGCCACGCGCCTCCTCGGAGCGCTCGACGAGGGCGAAGAGGTCGAGGAGCTCCTCGGGCGGGAGGGCCTGGCCCTGGGCGCCGAGCCGCGGCACGAGGGGCGCCCCCTCGTCGAGGCCGAAGATCCTCACGGGCGGGCGGAGGCCGGTGCGGGCGACGAGGTCTCGCGTGACGCCCGCGCGGCGGCGCACCTCGTCCGGGTCGCCGGAGGGGACCGCGGCGAGGAGCCGCTCGCGCCCTCTCTCCGAAGAACAGAAACGCCCGGCGAGCCGAAGCACGCCGGGCCAGTCGACTTCCGTGTGGATCATCGACCCGAAATCCGAATCAGACGCCCGCGCGGCGCTCCTCGGCCAGCTTCCGCAGCATCTTCTTGCGTGCGGCGATGGCCTTCCGCTTCCGCTTGGTGGACGGCTTCTCGTAGTGCTGGCGCTTCTTGAGCTCCGACAGGATCCCCGACTTCTCGCACTTCCGCTTGAAGCGGCGCAGCGCGTTCTCGAAGGACTCGTCCTCCTTGACGTGGATCAACGGCACCTGGGAGTCACCCCTTTCGGGCCCGGAGTGGACCGGCCGGGACGGCCGGACCGAGGCGGACCTGCGAGTCTACGCGGGCGGCCGCGGCCCGTCAACCGGGCGAGGCGGCAGGAACGGCGCCGCCAGACCGGCGTCTATAATGCGATTTCGCGACCCCGAAGGCATCAGGAGAGGCGCCATGCCCGTCGACCCCGTCGCCAACCGCCGGTTCATCGAGTCGCTCTCGACCCTCCTCGAGGACCACCTCGCGAGCTGGAAGTCCCAGCTCGCCGACACGCGGAACGAGATCGACGCGCTGATCTCGAAGGCCGCCGAGGCGATCCCCGCGCAGGCCCGCCCGCTCTTCCCCGAGGACCTCGTCGCCAGCCTCCTCGAGGACGCCGTCCCGCCGCCTCCGCCGCCCCAGAAGGTCGTCGAGCGGGTCGTGGAGAAGGTCGTCGAGACCGTCCCTGTGCCGGGCCCGCCGACGCCGCCCGACTGGAACCTCGTCAAGGGCTCCATCTCGGCGATCGAGTCGGCGAAGACCCAGGTCGACGTCCTGACCCGCTTCCTCACCGAGGCCCAGATCCACTCCTCGAGGGCCGCGCTCCTCGTGCTCCGGAACGAGCGCCTCACCGGCTGGAAGGCGCTCGGCTTCGACGCCTCGGGCGGCCGCGACGACGTCGTGAAGGGGCTCGACCTCGCGGTGGGCGACGACCCGTTCGTCTCCGCCTGCCTCAAGGCCGAGAAGCCGATGCTCGCGCTCCCGCCCGCCGAGGACTCGCCTCTGCGGCGCGCCCTCGGGGGGAACGCCCCCGCCCGGACGCTCCTCGTCCCGATGGTGATCCGCGACCGGCTCGCCGGCCTCCTCTGCGCCGACGAGCTTCAGGGCGAGGACGGCCGGCTCAACGAGGCCGCGCTCGAGGTCCTCACGTTCGTCACCGGCCTGTCGGTCGACCTGCTCGCCGCGCGGAAGAAGATCCCGTCTCCCGCCCTCACCCCGCGCGGAGAGGAGATCCTCGTCTTCCAGGCTCCCGCGCCCGAGGCGGCGCCCGCGTTCGAGCTCGACCCGTTCGCCGGCGCGGCGGCGGCCGCCCCGCCGACGCCCGCTCCGATGCCGGCCCCGGCGACCCCCGCCCCCTCCCTCAGCGTCGCCCCCGGCCCCGAGCGACCGCCGATCTCGGCGACGCTGCCGCCGGTCTCCGAGCAGGGACGCAACCTCTTCGAGCAGACCGA
>JBDIBE010000435.1:0-2938 GCA_039812785.1 Thermoanaerobaculia bacterium
CGCTCACCTTGTTGCGGGCGGCGAACCGCGCGAGGGTCTCGCCCTTGCGGACGGCGACGCGGCGGTCGCGGACGGCGGGCGCGGCCGGCAGCTCGTCGAGGCGCGCCGCGAGGACGGCTCCCGCCCCCTTCGGGACGCGCAGGGGGTAGGCGGCGACGCCGCGGGGCGTCGTCCGCCCCCGGAGCTCGCCGTTTAGCGACTGGATCGTCTCCGTCTCGACGCCGAGCTCGCCCGCGACGCGGGCGAGGTCCACCGGACGCGGGACCTCGACGACGTCGAACTCGAGAGGGGCGTCGGGCACGACGTCGAAGCCGAATCGGGCGGGGTCGCGCGAGATGAGCGCCGCGGCGATGAAGAAGGGGACGTACTCCTTCGTCTCGCGGTGGAGGGCGTTCCCTTCGCGGAGCTCCCAGTAGTCCCTCGCGCCGGTTCGCTGGAGGCCCCGGAGGACCCTCCCTTCGCCCGCGTTGTAGGCCGCCATCGCGAGGTACCAGTCGCCGAACATCTCGTAGAGGTCGCGGAAGTAGGCGGCGGCGGCGCGTGTCGACTTGACCGGATCGCTCCGCTCCTCGACGTCGCGCGTCGTCTTCAGGCCGTAGCGCCGGCCCGTGCCCGAGATGAACTGCCAGTACCCCTTGGCCGCGGCGCGCGAATGCGCCTGGGACTTGAAGGCCGACTCGATCATCGCGATGTAGACGAGGTCCTCGGGGAGGCCGTTCTCGCGGAGGATCGAGCGCATGAGGGGGATGTAGCGGCCGCTCCGCTGCAGGGCGGCGGCGAAGGCCTTGGGCGTTCGGAACTGGTAGTAGGCGACGGCGTTCAGGACGGCGTCGTTGACTTCGATCGGGACGTCGAAGGAGGCGGCGGCGCCGACCCCCTCGAGCTCGCGGCGGGCGGCGTCGAGCTGGTCGGCCGTCGCGGGGGAGTCGTCCGTCGCGATGAGGCCGTCCCGCCCGGCGCCCTCGGCGACCCGATCCGTCTCCTCATCGGCAGGAAGCGCCTCGTAAAGCCGAACGCTCTCCCAGAGGTGCCCGGCGAAGGCGAGGTCCGAGGCGTCGCCGGGGCGCATCGCGGCCCGGAAGCCGTCGAGGGCCGCCTGGAACTCGAGGCGCGCGCAGGCGTTGTCGCCCGCGAGGGCGTGCGCCTTCCCCTGGTGGAAGTGCTCGCTCGCCACCTGCCTCGCATCGGGGGCGCGGCAGATCGCCTCCTCCCGGGCAGGGGCCGCGGGCGCGGCCACGGTCGCTGCGGAAGGGGAGGTCGTCGAGCAGCCGGCGGCGAGAAGCGAGGAGAGCAGGCCGAGGGCGAGGGTCCTGCCCCGCGAGCGGCTGCGGGAGCGGGCCCGTTCGTTCGTCTCGTGCACGAGTCGATCTACTCCGCCTGGACGTTGAAGCGGAGCGACAGCATCAGCTTCTGGAGGTCGGACGCGCCGGAGAGGTCGATGGAGAAGCTGCTGTCGGTCTGGAGGGGGCTGCCCTCTCCGTCGGAGAACTTCAGCTCGATCGTCACCTGTCGGCTCCTTCCCAGCACCTGGCGCGGGACGGTGAGGTCGAAGGACCGGGTGACGTCCTTCTTGTGGTTGAGGTTCGAGGCGAGGAGGTCGTCGATGGAGACGCCGCCCGGCTTCGGCGCCCTGAGGGCGCCGGACTTCGGCGGCTGGGCGGCGGCGGGCGCCTTCTGCGTCGAGAGCTTCCGGAGCTTGTCGAGCTCGGAGAGGATGTCGACGCTCGATCGCACCTTGACGTGCTTGACGGCCGGCTCGGCCGGAACGGGGGCGGCCGAGGCCGTCTCACCGAAGCTGATGTCGGCGGCGGGCTCCTCGCCGGGACGGCCGGGCGCAGCCTCGAGCGGCGCCTGCGGCGGCGCGGGGATCGGGCCGAAGGGCTCGTCCGGGCTCGGCTCCGGCGCCGCGGCGACGGGAACCGGGGCCGCAGCCGGGGACGGCGTCTCCAGCGCCCCCTTCCGGGCGAGCTCGCTGAACTTCGCGAGGCGTTCGAGCGTCGCCGTCGAAGAGGGCGGCGTACGGACCTCCTCCGCGGGAGGCGCCGGGAAGACGCCCGAGGGCGGCTTTTCCGCGGCGGCGGGCGAGGGCGCGGAGACGGCCGACGGAGGGGTGGACGGCGCGGCGAAGACGGCCGGCCTTCTCATGTCGCCCGTCATCCGGGAGCGGAGGGCGCGGAGCGTCAGCTTGGAGATCCCCTTGAGGGTCTCGAAGACACCGGTGCCGTTCGCCGCGGAAGCCTCGAAGGACTCGTGGCGCCCGTCGGGGTTCAGGGCGGCGTTCAGCTCTTCGACCGAGAGGATGTTCGTGAGATCGCGCTTGTTGAACTGGAGGACGAGCGGGATCTCTTCCACCGAGAGGCCGATCTCGGCGAGGTTCTCACGGAGGTTCCGGAAGCTCTCCTTGTTCGGCTCGAGCATCGGACGCTGGGAATCGGCGACGAAGACGATCCCGTCGACTCCCTTGAGGACGAGCTTGCGCGTCGTGTTGTAGAAGACCTGGCCCGGGACCGTGTAGAGCTGGAGCCTCGTCTTGAAGCCCCCGATGACGCCGACGTCGATCGGGAGGAGGTCGAAGAAGAGCGTCCGGTCGGTCTCGGTCTCGAGGGAGACCATCTCGCCCCGGGCGGTCGGCGCGGTCCGCCCGTAGATGACGTGGAGGTTCGTCGTCTTCCCGCAGAGGCCCGGACCGTAGTAGACGATCTTGGCGGCCATCTGCATGGTGGCGTAATTGAAGAAAACCATCTCTGGTGCTCGGCCCGGCTGGCCTCCTCGTCAGATCGCGAAATTCTAGCATCCGGTTCGCGGCCCTTCCCGGGCGGCGAGCCTGCGCTGCTCCCGGAGAAGGGCCTCGAAGAGCGCCGCCCGCGCACCGTCCCAGGCGAGGAGCGCGGCCCGATGCCGCGCGAGGGTCGCCTCGTCGCCTCGCGCGGCCGGTCCC
>JBDIBE010000436.1:0-2925 GCA_039812785.1 Thermoanaerobaculia bacterium
TCCTCGTCCCCTTCGGCGTCCTCACCGTCCTCGCCGACCTGCAGCTCGGGAACATCTGGTACCTCGCGGACATGCTCAACATCCTCGTCGTCTTCGCGAACGTCCCGATGCTCTGGATCGGCCAGGGGCTCGTCCTCCGCGCGCTCGAGCACTACGAGAGGACCGGCGGGAAGGAGGGCTTCGTCTCGAAGCGCGACATCGGCCTCGACTCCCCCTACTGGACCGAGGAGTCGCTCCGCGGCTGACGTGGGCGAGCCCGAGGCCAGGCGCGTCGTCTCGCGGGCGGAGGTCCTCGCCCTCTCGCTGAACGACGTCGTCGGGAGCGGCGTCTACCTCCTCCCCGCGGCCTGCGCCGCCGCCCTCGCCGGTTCGGCCAGCCTGTGGGGCGTCGCCCTCGCGGGGCTCGCCGTCCTCCTCATCGTCCTCTGTTTCGCCGAGGCGGCGAGCCGCTTCGACGAGCCGGGGGGCGCCTACGTCTACGCCCGCGAGGCGTGGGGCGACCTGGCCGGGTTCGAGGTCGGCTGGATGTCGTACCTCACGCGCGTCGCGACGCTCGCCTCGCTCTCCGCCGGCTTCGCGCAGGCGCTCTCGTGGGCCTGGCCCGCGGCGGGGCACGGCGCCGGGCGGGCCGCGGCGATCACCCTGCCGCTCCTCGCCCTGACGGCGATCAACGTGCGGGGCGTGAAGGAGGGGGCGCGGGCCTCCTCGGCGCTCCTCCTCGTCAAGCTCGTCCCGCTCGTCGTCTTCATCGCGGCCGGCCTCTTCGCCGTCGAGTGGAGGCGCGTCCTCGCTCCCGCGCGCGTCGAGCCGTCCGGCCTCGGCGAGGTGGCGCTCCTCCTCCTCTTCGCCTACGCGGGCTTCGAGAACACGGCCGCCCCGGCCGGCGAGTACCGCGACCCGAAGCGCGACGTCCCGTTCGCGCTGATCACGCAGATCGCCCTCGTCACGCTCCTCTACGCGCTCGTCCAGCTCGTCGCGCTCGGGACGCTCCCCGGCCTCGCGTCGTCGAGGACGCCGCTCGCCGACGCGGCCCGCCTCTTCCTCGGCGGGTGGGGCGGGGCCTTCCTCACCGCGGGCGCGGCCGCCTCGATCCTCGGCACGGCCGGGAACACCGTCCTCTCGGGGCCGCGGTACCTCTACGCCCTCGCGCGCGACGGCTACGGCCCCGCGTTCCTCGGGAAGCTCCACCCGAGGACGCTCACGCCCGCCGCGGCGATCGTCGTCACGACGGCGCTCGTCCTGCCGCTCGCGCTGACCGGCTCCTTCGCCGGCCTCGCGGCGCTCTCCGTCGTGGCCCGCCTCGCCGGGTACGTCTCGACGGCGGCGGCGGTTCCGGCCCTCCGGAAGAGGCTCGCCGACACGCCCGCGACGGTGCGCCTCCCGCTCGGGCCCGCGATCCCGGTCGCGGCCGTCGCCGTTTCGGCCTTCCTCGTCGCGAGCGCCACGGCTCTCGACCTCGCAGCCGGCGCGGCGGCGCTCGTCGCGGGGCTCGCCGTCTGGGCCCTTCGACGGAAGGGCGCGGCGGGGGGCGGCGGGGTCGCGGGCAGCTGACTCCCGCGGCCCCGCCCGGAAGCGCTATTCCCCCTTCGCCGCGAGGGCGAGGTCGAGGAGCTTGTTCTCGAGGACCTGCGGGGAGGCGGGCGCCTCGAGCCTCAGGTAGTGCTCCGCGGCGCCGACGAGGGCCGCCTGGGGAACGAGGCCGACGATCTCCGACCCGACGACCATGACGCCGAACCGCTCCGCCTCGGAGCGGACCGTCTCGAAGACGCGGTGGAGCGGCGTCTTCTCGTAGTTCGTCATGTTGATCGAGACCTGGACGATGCCGCGCGCCTCGAGCTTGACCCCCATCGCCTTGACGAACCGGTAGCCGCCCGAAAGGTGGCGGATCGACTTCGCGATCCGGTCGGCGATGGAGAGGTCGGAGGTCCCGAGGTTGATGTTGTAGGCGATGAGCGGCGAGCGCGCCCCGACGACCGTCGCGCCCGCGGTCGGGTGCGGCGCGTCGGGGCCGAAGTCGGGCTTCCACTCCGGGCTCTTCATCTTCTCGGCGAGCCCCTCGAACTCCCCCTTGCGGATCGTCGCGAGGTTCCTGCGGGCCTCGCTCGTGGCGGCGTCCTCGTAGAGGTAGATCGGCAGTCCGTGCTTCTCCGCGAGGCGGGCGCCGAGCTCCTTCGCGAGGGCGACGCAGTCGGCCGAGCTCGCCCCCCGGATCGGGACGAAGGGAATGACGTCGACGGCGCCGAGGCGGGGGTGCTCCCCCTCGTGCCTCGTCAGGTCGACGTGGGCGAGGGCCTCCGCGACCATCGCCTCCATCGCCCGGAGGAGCGAGGGGCCGTCGCCGAGGAAGGTCAGGACGGAGCGGTTGTGGTCGGCGTCGGACGTCCCGTCGAGGAGGAGGACGCCCGGGCCGGCGGCCAGGGCGGCGCCCCGGATGGCGGCGACGACCTCGGGGCGGCGTCCTTCGCTGACGTTCGGGATGCATTCGATCAGTGTCGTCATCGGAACCTCTTCCCTCGCAGGGGTCGAAGATCTTACCAAGGGA
Organism: Thermoanaerobaculia bacterium; assembly: GCA_039812785.1. Lineage (GTDB taxonomy): Bacteria > Acidobacteriota > Thermoanaerobaculia > UBA5066 > UBA5066 > UBA5066. The sequence continues at coordinate 2,543 of JBDIBE010000436.1, forward strand.
GCGCTCGGCGCTTGCCGCGGGAAAGGCAGCTTGTTACGCTGATTTCGAGAGGTTCCCATGGCCGAGCCCGTTCCGTACCCGGGGAGTCCGTCCCTCTCCGCCGAGGCCCGCGAGAAGGTCCTCCATACGTTCCGCCACACGCTCGAGATGGCGCGGGCGGGCCGGAACGAGGACGCTCTCCTGGGCTGCGACTTCATCCTGAAGATGGACGCGCGGTTCGCCCCCGCGCGGAAGCTCCTCGCCTCGCTCCGGGGCGTCGCCGCCGGGACCGTCGTCGACCTCTCCGAGTTCGACGCGTTCGGCGGCCCCGCGCCCGCGGCTCCGCGGCCGGCCGCTCCGGCGCCTCCCGCGCCCGCTCCGGCCGGGCCCGAGGCGAGCTGGGC
>JBDIBE010000437.1:0-2924 GCA_039812785.1 Thermoanaerobaculia bacterium
CGCGGCGCCAGGACGAGGAGCCGCGCCCCCTCGCCGAACGCGTCGAGGGCCGCGGCCGCGACGCCTTGCGGCGACTCGCGCCGGACCTCGAGGCCGCACGCGGGGCAGACGACCGTTCCCGCCGCGGCGAAGAGGAGGCGGAGGACGTCGTGGATCTCCGTCGCCGTCCCGACCGTCGAGCGCGCCGATCGCGCCGGCGCCTTCTGCTCGAGCGCGAGGGCCGGGAGGAGGTGGTCGATCCTGTCGACGTCGGGGCGCTCCATCCGCTCGAGGAACTGCCGCGCGTAGGTCGACATCGACTCGACGAATCGCCGCTGCCCCTCTGCGTAGAGCGTGTCGAAGGCGAGCGAGGACTTGCCCGAGCCCGAGGGGCCGGTGACGACCGTGACCGCCCCGATCGGGAAGCGGCAGGAGACCCCCTTCAGGTTGTGCGTCCGCGCGCCGAAGACCTCGACCGCGGGCGATCCCGCGCGCCTCATCGGCGCGTCAGGACGGCGAGCTGGTTCAGGCCCGCGAGGAAGCGCGCGTAGCGCTCGAGGGCGAGCCCCGCCCCCTCCGCGGCGCGACGGAGCGAGGCCCGGTCGAGGAGCGCCTCGTGCTCCTCGTCGGCGTGCCGCGAGAGGAGCCCGAGCCGCGCCCCCGCCTCGAGCGCGGCGCGGCCGAACGGGTGGGGCGTCGTCGCGACGACGCGCCCTCCCGGCGCGAGGAGGGCGGCGGCTCGCGAGAGGGCCCGCGCGGGGGACGGGACGTGCTCGAGGATCGCGAGCATCAGCACGGCGTCGAACGGCGCGCGCGCGGCGACCTCGGAGGGAGGCTCGTCGGCGTCGACGTCCCAGGAGACGAAGACGGCGGCCGGGTGGCGGCGGCGCATCTCGAGGAGGACGACGGGGTTCCGGTCACACCCCGTGTACGACGGGAAGCGCGCCGGCAGATCGGTCAGCCCGCACCCGAGGTCGAGGACGCGCGCCCCGGCCGGGACGTGCGGCAGCGCCGCTGCGAGCCGCGCCGCCTGGACGCGGCGCGTCAGGAGCCCGTAGTACGGCTTCAGGCGGGCGCCCTTCGGGGCGGAATCGTCGCTCGGGGACATCGGAAGGCGGGCCTCGGCTCCCGCCGCAGCGGGACCGTATGATATCCGGCCGGTCCGAGGGGGCCCGATGCACGAACCCGCCACGCCTTTTGCCTTCGCGGTCCTCGCCTTCTCCTCGCTCTTCTCGATCATCAACCCGATCTCGGCCGCGCCGGTCTTCGTCGCGATGACCTCGGGGCTGACCGACGCGGAGCGGAGGCGGGCCGCTCTGCGCGCCACCCTCGCCGCCCTCGCGACGCTCACGGTCTTCAGCGCCGCCGGCGGGGCGATCTTCGCCTTCTTCGGGATCACGGTCCCGGCGTTCCAGATCACCGGCGGGATCCTCTTCGCGCTCATGTCGCTCCGAGCCCTCGAGCACGGTCACGAGGAGGTCCCCGAGTCGGCCGACGCCGGGCGCGACCCCTCGATCGTCCCCCTCGGCATCCCGCTCATCGCGGGGCCGGGGGCGATCTCGACGGTCATGGTCCTCGTCGGGCAGGCGGGGGGCGGGAGCCACCGGGTCGCGCTCGCCGGCGCGATCGGCGCGAGCCTCCTCCTGACGCTCGCGATCCTCCTCGCCGCCCCGGGGATCACGAGGCGCCTCGGCGAGACGGGACGAAGGGTGACGAACAAGGTCATGGCCCTCATCACGGCCGTCATCGGCATCCAGTTCGTCATCAACGGCGCCACCACGGTCGCCGTCCAGATCCTGCGCGAAGCGCGATAATCTGCCGCCGTGAGCCAGGAATCCGTCTCCCTTCGCCCCGCGACGCGGGCCGACGTCCCGGCCGTCGCGCGCCTCATCCGCGCGCTCGCCGAGTACGAGCGCCTCGCGCACGAGTGCCACGCCGACGAGGCGGCCCTCGAGGCCCACCTCTTCGGGCCCCGTCCCTACGCCGAGGTCCTGATCGCCGAGGCGGGCGGAGAGCCCGCGGGCTTCGCGCTCTTCTTCCACAACTACTCCACGTTCCTCACGAAGCCCGGCATCTACCTCGAGGACCTCTTCGTCGTGCCGGAGCGCCGCGGCCTCGGCCTCGGGCGGAGGCTCCTCGAGGCCCTCGCCGCGCTCGCCGTCGAGAGGGGCTGCGGCCGGCTCGAGTGGAGCGTCCTGAAGTGGAACGCCCCCGCCATCGGCTTCTACGAGCGCCTCGGCGCCGTACCGATGGCGGAGTGGCAGGTCTACCGCCTGACGGGCGAGCCCCTGGCCGCCCTCGCGCGCGGGGCGCGGGAGTCGGCCGGGTGGTGAGGGAACGGCGCCGCCGGGCCGGCTACGACACGGTCTCCCTGCAGAAGGCCGCGATCGCCGGCGCCTCGCTCGAGGCGTCCGTCTTCGAGGGGTGCCCCGACGCCCTCGCCGTCTTCGACGCCGACGGTCGGCTCCTCGCCGCGAACGTCGCGGCCCGCGCGCAGGGGGCGCCCGACCCGGAGGGCTCCGACGACGTCCTCGGCCAGCTCCTCCCCTTCTGGACGGACGGCGAGGGACGCGACCGCCTCCTCGCGGCCGCCCTCTCCCCGGAGGCCGCCGTCAACCACGAGGTCCGCGTCCGCCTCGACGACGGTGCCCGCCGGAGGATGTTCTGGGTCTCGGCGAGGAGGCTCGGCGAGGCCGACCCGCCGCGCGTCGTGGCATCCGCGCGCGAGGTCCCCGTCGTGCGCCCGGAGCCCGAGGCGCCGCCGCAGGCCGAGCCCGACGCGGGCAGGCCCGAGGACGCGGCCGCCGGGACCGACCCGGTCACCGGCTTCGCGACGCGCTCCGCCTTCCAGGCCCTCCTGGACCGCGCCGTCGACGAGTCCGCGAAGAGCCGGCGGCCGCTCGCGATCCTCTTCTTCGACCTCGACGACTTCAAGGCGCTCAACG
>JBDIBE010000438.1:0-2906 GCA_039812785.1 Thermoanaerobaculia bacterium
GGAGGGGACGGAAGCGGTGGCGAGGCGGGCGCGCGACCTCGCGCAGTCCCTCCGTGCGGCCTCCGGCCCGACGGGGATCGCGCGGCTCGCGCTCGTCCTCCTCGCGCTCGCCGCGGCCGCCGGGGCGGCCCTCCTCTTCCGGCGCCTCCGGGGGCCGGGCGGCTTCGGGACGCGCGGCCTGCCCCCTGCCTCGGCCGCTTACCGGAGGCTCCAGAAGGCGCTCCGCCGGCGGGGCGCCGACCTGACGCCCGCCGCGGCGCCGGCCGAGACGCTCGCCTCGGCCGACCGGTACGGGGTCGGCGCTCCCTCGCGCGAGATCGTCCGCGCCTACGTCGCCGAGTCGTTCGGCGGACGCGCGACGTCGTCCTCCGACGCCGAGCGCCTCGAGGCGCTCCTCCGCGAGCTGCGCGGCCGGAATCCTTCCGCCTGAGCGGAACCTCCCCCGTCCGGTTCGCGTATCCGCTGGAGAGCATCGAAGGAGGATCCATGTCCCGTCGCGCCGTCCCGGTTCTCGTCCTCGCCCTGCTGGCCGCCGGTCCCGTCTCCGCCGAGGGGCCGTCGAAGACGGTGGAGAAGACCCTGCCGCTGTCGGCCTCCGGCCGCCTCTCGGTCGACACCTACAAGGGGCGCGTCACCGTCACCGGGTGGGACCGCGAGGAGGCCTCGATCCGTGCCGTCGTCACGCCGGACGGAAGCTGCGACACCGCCGCCGAGCTCGTCGAGAAGACGCGGATCCGGATCGAGGGGGGAGGGAAGGAGGTCCGGGTCGAGTCGGACTACGACGACCTCCCGAAGCACGTCTTCAGCTTCTCGAGCGACTGCAGCAGCCGTCCCTTCGTCGCGTACGAGATCCGGATGCCGCGCGCGGCGGCCCTCGACGTGAAGGACTACAAGTCGCGTATCGCAGTCGAGGGCGTGGCGGGGGCAGTCGAAGTGGAGAGCTACAAGGGGACGATGCGGCTCCGGGGGCTCTCCTCCCGGTTCGAGGTCGAGACGTACAAGGGCGACGTCGTCGCCGAGTTCGACCGTGTCGAGGGAAGCGTCCGCGCCGAGACGTACAAGGGGGAGATCGAGCTCGTCCTCCCGAAGGACGCGCGGATCGACCTTCGCGATCACGTCGGGCGACGCGGTGTGCTGCGCGCGGAGGCCTCGGACACGGAAGGGGGAACGCCCGTCTCCGTCGAGACCCACAAGGGGACGATCCGGCTTCGACCGCGCTGAGCCGGCGGTGTGTCCCCGGACACAGACGGACACACGCCGGGGACGCGGACCGGAGAGACAGCACGGATTTAACTCGCTCGAGATGAACGACTTGTAACACCGGCCCGGCTGGCCTCCGGGTTGCGATTCCGGGGGCATGACGCGCCGCAGCCCGAACGCCGCCCCCGAGACCTCGCCGACCTTCCTCCGCGCCGGTCTCGCGACCGTGGCCGCCCTTCTCTCGCTCCTCGGCTCGGCGAGCGCCTCCGCCCAGACCTTCGGGGCGCCGGCGTTCGAGGCGCCCGCCGCGACGGCGAGCGAGATCCCCTGCTCGAGCCTCCCTCCGGCCGGGACCTCGGTCCGGGTCGGCGACGCCCGCTGCGGCGACCGGGGCTCCTACACCGAGCTCCCTGCGTCCACGGTCTCCTGCCTCCAGTCGGCGGTCCGCCAGCACCTCCTCAGCCTCTACCGGAAGGGCGAGCTGAAGCAGGGTTCCGCCGCGACGACCGCCCAGGCGGACCTCAGGCTGCGCACCCGGACCGTCGCCGTCCGGCAGTACGCCTGGCCGGTCTGGGTCGATTCCGCGAAGAACGGCGGCCTGCCGTACGCGGGATGCGCCGCGGGCGTCGCCCTGCCGTCCGAGGTCCGCGTCAGCCTCCGGGAGGGAGAGGTCCGCGCGCGGCGGATGATCGCGTGGCAGACGGCGAACAGCCTCGTCACGTGGGCCCTCGACCGGGGCGACCTCGGCGACGACGCGAAGCTCCTCGAGGCGGCCGCGACGGCGGCCCTCGACAGCTGCTCGGCGCTGCCGTACGTCGGCGAGTAGGAGCCCTCCGGCACGGGAAAAGCGCTCCCGACGACGATGGCGCGGCGAAAGGGGACCCTTCAAAGGGTCCCCTTTCGCGTCTCTCGGGAGAGCGGCGTTCCCGCCCCGCGTCGCACGCGAGTGTGTCCGGACGCGTCCGGAGACGGCCCGGAGACACGGCTCCCTTGGGGCTCCAGCCACAAGTGGTTTTTTTTGAATGATTTGCGTGGCGCGAGTGCTGGCCCCCGGGTTGCGACATGAGGGGCATGAAGCGCAACCGGGCCACCTCCCCGATCCAGATCCTCCGCAGCGTCAACGCCGCCGGCGCGGTCCTGATCCTCCTCGCGCTCGCGGCCCTCCCGGTGGCCGCCGAGGAAATGGCGAGCTGGCGGCCGGCGTCGGGCACCGCCCGGGCGCGCTGGAACCCGGAGCTCGGCTCGATGCCGGTCAGCGAGCTCCCGTGCACGGGGAGCTCCGCCGAGGCGGCCTCGACGGGCCCGGTCGTCGTGAAGCCCGGCGACGATCGCTGCGGCGCGTCGGGGAGCACCGTACCGGTGCCGGCCGAGGCGATCGCGTGCCTGCAGGCCGAGACGCGGCAGTACCTCTGGGAGCTCTACCAGCTCGGCGGCCTCAAGCCGTCCGGGACGCTCGGCGCGGCCGAGGTCGAGTCGATCATCATGACGCGCCCGATCCCGGTCCAGATGTACGCCTGGCCGGTGTGGCTCGAGCTCGGCGCCGCGAACGCGCAGCCCTGGCAGGGGTGCGCGGCCGGGGTCGCCTGGAAGAACGAGATCTGGGTCAGCCTGAAGGACGGCGACGTCCGCTCCCGGAAGCTCGTCGCGTGGGAGACCGCGAACAACATCGTCGCCTGGGGGCTCGGCCGGCACGACCTCGGCGACAG
>JBDIBE010000439.1:0-2906 GCA_039812785.1 Thermoanaerobaculia bacterium
ACGACGACGATCTGGGGGGTCCCGTCTCCCGCGAAGAGCGTTCCGTTCGTGACGCTCCAGCTCCAGGACGCGCCGGGCGCGTCGGCGACCGAGGCCTCGAAGCGCTCCCCCGGAGCGACGCTCGGCGGCGCGGTGATCGCGAGCGCGGCCGGCGGCGGGAAGACGACGACGTCCGTCGCGGCCGGCTCCGAGGTGCAGTCGCCCACGGTCACGGTCACGGCGTACGTCCCCGCGTGGCCCTCCCACGCGTTCGTGATCGTCGGGCTCTGCAGGCTCGAGGTGAAGCCGTTCGGCCCCGCCCACGAATAGGCTGCCCCGGAGACCGTCGGCGTCGAGAGCGAGATCGTCGCCCCCGTGCAGTACGGGCCCGTATTGCTCGCGGTCGGCGTCGGCAGGTTGCAGGGCACGATGGAGATCGTCGTCTGCGCGTTCGGCTGCACGCACGTCGTTCCGACCGTCTCCACGACGTTGACGAGCAGGGTGGTCGCCGACGCCGGGGCGCGGAACGCGATCTCGCTCGTCCCCTGGCCCGACAGGATCGTCCCGCTTGAGAGAAGCCAGCTGTACGTGCTTCCGACGTGGAACTCGACCGACGCCCGGGCCGTCTCGTTCACTCCCATCTCGGCCGGGGCGCTGAGGACCGGCGTCTGCGACGCGGGGGCGACCCGGAGGAGGACCGTGTCGGGAGGGGACGTGCAGCCGTTCTTCGTCGCGACGACCGTGTAGAGGCCGCCGTCGTCCGGCCGGGCGTTGAAGACCGTGAAGGACCGGAGTGTCGACGTGCTCCCGTCCGGACGGGTCCAGAGGTAGGTCGCGCCGGGGATCAGCCTCGCCGAGAGCGACAGGTCCCCGCCCTCGCAGACGGACGCCGCCGGCGTCGTCTCGAGGACGCTTGTGGTCAGCTCGCAGGCCGTGACGGGGATGGCCCTCGAGAAGGACGGCAGACCGCTCGTGAAGAGGGTCGCCCGCCAGATGCCGCCGGGCAGGCCCGACACGGAGGCAGACGGGAAGCTCGTCGACGACCACGAGGCGGCGCCCGATGACGGAATCCAGCGCGCGAGCCCTCCGTCGGCCCTCCGGAGGAGGACGGACGGGGCGTCCGCCGAGGAGTTCAGCGTGCCGTTGCCTCCCGAGGCCTCGGTCCCGCCCCGGAACCCCGTCCCGGCCAGCGTGAAGGCCCCGGGCATCGTCAGCGACGACGGCCAGGCGGAGACGAGCGGCCTCCACGACTCCACGAGCGCGGGCCAGGGATCCAGCACCTCGGCGCTCGTCACCGGAGCCCCCTCGGAGTCCGAAGGGTGCGACCGTCCGCCGGCGACGAGGACCCGGCCGTCCGGAAGGAGGGCCGTCGCGGGGTTCGCGCGGGCCGCGGCGAGCGACGGGAGCGCCGCCGTGACACCCGTTGCCGGGTCGAAGACCGCCGCGAACGGTACGGCGGCCGTCTCCTCCTCGTTCGCTCCCCCGACGAGGAGGACACGGCCGTCGGTGAGTGTCGCCGTGGAGACTCCCCCGCCCCAGCCCGGGATGCCGACCGGCGGGAAGGGCTGACGGAAGCGATCCGTATCGGCTTCGTAGAGGACGAGCTCCATTGCGTCCGTCACGAAGAGCACGTCGCCCCCCGGCAGGAGGGTCCCGCCGCTGACGAGCCCGGGGACCGAAGGCCCGCCCGCCCGGCGCCAGGCGTCCCCCGCGCCCGGGTCGAAGAGGAAGGCGGAGCTCGTGGAAGGGTAGGGCCAGCCGGGGTTGTCGTACTTCACGACGAGGACCCGTCCGTTCGGGAGCATCGTCAGGCCTCTCGTCCGCCCGTAGTCCTGAGTGGGGGGGAAGCTCGCCACCTGGGCCCACGTTCCGCTCGCCGGTTCGAACAGCTGAGGCCAGCCGGAGCAGACCTCTCCGATCCCGGGATAGTTGAAGCACGACTCGTTGCCCGCGACGAGGACGCGCCCGTCCGAGAGCAGGACGGCCCTGAGAGCGGTGGACGCGCTGCGGGGGCTGTCGGGGATCACCGAGAACGAGTCGGTCGCCGGGTCGTAGATCTCGTCGTCGGGCGTCTCGAGGTCGGTCCCGTCGTTCCTCCGACCGCCGACGATGAGGACGCGCCCGTCCGCGAGGAGCGTCGCCGTGTGCTTCCACCTCGGGTAGACCATCGCTCCGGCCGTGTACGTCCAGGTGTCCGTCCCCGGAGAGAAGAGCGCGCCGCGCGTCGCGTCTCCGACGGACGTCCCGCCCAGGACGAGGACCCTGCCGTTCGGCAGGAGGGTGGCCGTCCCGTGCTCCCGGCCCCAGACCGTCCCGACGGTCGTCCACGACGGGCTCGTCCGGTCGACGATCTCGGCGTCGCTCCGCCAGCGGCTGTCGTCGACGCCTCCCGCGACGAGCACCCCTCCGCCGGGAAGGAGCGTGGCGGTGTGGTCGTATCGCGTCCCCCCCGTCTCCACGTCCTACCACGAGTTCGACGCCGGTTCGTACTCGGCCATCGACCCGATCGCCCCGCCGTCGTTCCGCCCTCCGGCGACCACGATCCGGGCGTCCGGCAGGAGCGCCGCCGCGTGGCCGCTCCGCGCGCTCCCGAGGCTTCCCGCGCTTCCCCACGTCCCGTTCGAGACGTTGAAGCGTTCCGCGGTCGCGTGGACGATCGAGCTCTCTCCTCCGGCCGCGACGACGAGGCCGCCCGGCAGGACGGTCAGGGTGAACGACCGGCGGGCCGTCGACATCGAGCCGGTCGCGCTCCACGTGCCGGCCTTCGGGTAGTAGCGGAACACCGTCCGCGTGAACGTGCCCGGCGAGGGGAACCAGTCCGTCTGCCCGCCCGCCACCAGGACGGTTCCGTCCTCCAGGAGCGCCGCCGCGTGGCCGCTCCGTGCGCTCCCGAGGCTCGAGGTCGCAGACCACGTCCCCGTTCCCGG
>JBDIBE010000440.1:0-2903 GCA_039812785.1 Thermoanaerobaculia bacterium
CCCGCACCCCCGCGACCCGGCTCGGGGACGCCTTCCCGCTCGTTTGCGCCGCGGCGCTCCTCGTGGCTATCCTGCGCGCCCGGGCGCCGGCTCGCCGCGCGCCCTCCCACGTCTGACCAGGAAGGACCCCCACGCATGAACGAGGAACGGATCGAGAAGCTGACGGCGCTCGCGACGCAGGTCGAGGCGCTCCGGGGGTACCTTTGACGTCCGCCGCGCGGAGAAGGAGAAGGCCGAGCTCGAGGCGCGCGCCGGGGCTCCCGACTTCTGGAACGACGCTCCCGCCGCTCAGGAGACCCTGAAGAGGCTCAAGAGGGCCGACACCGTCCTCGCGGACGACAAGGCCTTCCGGGAGAAGCGCGAGGAGCTCGAGGTCCTCGCCGAGTTCCTGAAGGAGGGGGAGGCCGTCGAGGCCGACGCCGATGCGGCGCTCGCGACGATCGCCTCCTGGTCCCGCGAGCGCGAGCTGAGGTTCAAGCTGACCGAGCCGGAGGACGAGCTGCCGGCCCTCCTCGAGCTCAACGCGGGCACCGGCGGCACCGAGGCCCAGGACTGGGCCGAGATGCTCATGCGGATGTACATCCGCTACGGCGAGCGAAAGGGGTGGAAGACCGAGGTCCTCGAGGTCTCCTACGCCGACGACGCCGGTATCAAGAGCGCGACGATCCGCTTCGAGGGCGAGTACGCCTACGGCCACATGAAGGCCGAGCACGGCGTCCACCGCCTCGTGAGGATCTCGCCGTTCGACGCCGCGGCGCGGCGGCACACCTCCTTCGCGTCGGTCTACGTCACGCCCGAGATCGACGACACGATCGAGATCGAGATCCTCGACAAGGACCTCCGGATCGACACGTTCCGCGCCGGCGGCAAGGGCGGCCAGCACGTCAACAAGACCGACTCCGCCGTCCGGCTGACCCACCTCCCCACGGGCCTCGTCGTGGCGTGCCAGAACGAGCGCTCGCAGCACAAGAACAAGGACTTCGCGATGAAGGTCCTCCGGTCGCGCCTCTACCAGCGCGCCGTCGAGGAGCGTCGCGCCGCCGAGGACAAGCGGGCCGGCGTGAAGATGGAGATCGGCTTCGGCTCGCAGATCCGCTCCTACGTCCTCGCCCCCTATCGCCTCGCGAAGGACCACCGGACCGGATTCGAGATGGGCGACGTCGACCGGGTCCTCGACGGCGACCTCGACGGATACGTCGAAGCCTGGCTCCAGATGGCCGTCAAGAAGGGCGAGAAGCACGCCCGCGAGCGCAAGAGCGCCGACGCCCTCGTCCTCGAGGAGGAGTCGTGACGGGTGCTGCGCCGTGGATCCTCGAGCTGCGGCGGCGGCTCGAGCGCGAGTGGGTCGTCCCCGAGGTCGTGAAGGAGATCGCCGAGGGGACGCCCGACGCGCGCCCGGCGGCGGTCCTCGTCCCGCTCTACGTCCGCGACGGCGAGCTCTGGACCCTCTTCACGAAGAGGAGCGAGGCGGTCGAGCACCACAAGGGGCAGATCGCCTTCCCGGGCGGCCTCGAGGCCGTCGACGACGCGACGCCGTGGGAGACTGCCGTCCGCGAGACGGAGGAGGAGATCGGGGTCCCCCGCAAGGCGATCCTGCCGCTCGGAGAGCTCCCCGAGGTCGTCACCTTCACCGGCTTCCGGATCCGGCCGTACGTCGGCGCGATCCCGTATCCCTTCGACTTCCGGCACGACCCGCGCGAGGTCGAGTCGGTCCTCGAGGTGCCGATCCGGGCGCTCCTCGCCCCGACGCTCGTCGAGGAGCGCGAGGTGACGTGGAAAGGGCGGAGCGTCGCGACGCCCGTCTTCCACCTCAAGGGGCAGGTCATCTGGGGGGCGACGGCGTTCCTCGTCTCGGCGCTCCTCGCCGCCCTCGTCGGCGAGGGAAAGCCCGAGGCCTGACCCCGCGCTTCAGCGGGTGACGGCCTTCATCGGCGCCGGCGGGGGCGCCGCGAGGTCGGCGACGAGCTTCGCGGCCGCCGCCGCCTTCTCCCGGTTCGCGGCGGCCTGCGCGAGGGACGGGTCCGCCGCGACGGCCCTCTCGAAGAGCTTCTCGGCCTCGGCCCACGCTCCCTGCGCGTAGGCGACGGCTCCCGCCTCGTTCAGGAGCGCCGCGTCGTTCCCCGCCGCGGCGTCCTTCAGCGCCGCGGCGGCGCCGGCGAGGTCGCCCGAGAGGCGCATCGCGCGGGCCAGGGCGAGGAGCGCCTCTCCGTTCCCGGGGTCGGCGCCGAGAGCCGTCCGGAGCGGCTCGACCGCCTCGGCCGGGCGGCCGGTGGCGACGAGGAGGGCGCCGAGCCCCTCGAGGGCGGGGAGGTAGGCGGCGTCGGCGCGGAGCGCCTCGCGGTACTCGCGCTCGGCCTCCGGCAGGGAGCCCTTCCGCCGGAACGCGGCGGCAAGGCTCGCGCGGACCGGGGCCCGGTCGGGCGCCGCCGCCGCCGCCTTCATGAGCGGGTCGAGCGCCCCGTCGACGTCGCCCGACTGGAAGAGCGTCGCGGCGTAGGCCGTCAGGACGGGAACGTCCTTCGGCCGCGCCTCGGCGGCGGCCGCGTAGACCGTGAGCGCCGTCGCGACGTCGCCGGCGGCGCGGGCCTTCGCGGCGAGCGGGGCGAGCCGGTCCGCGTCCGCCGGGTTCACCTCGACGGCCGTCTTCAGGTACGAGAGCGCCTCGGCGAACGCGCCGTTTCCGGCCGCGAGGTCGGCGAGGGAGACGAGCGTCCCCTCGTTCCGCTCGTTCAGGCGGAGCGACTGCTTCCACATCGCCTCGGCGAGGGCCTTCTCGCCCCGGGCGGCGTAGGAGTCGCCGAGAAGGCGGTATCCCTCGCTCGAGGTCGGCTCGACCTCGACGACGCGGTTCGCCGCGGCCTGCGCCGTCAGGGCGTCGCCGCGATTCAGCGCCTCGCGCCCGA
>JBDIBE010000441.1:0-2899 GCA_039812785.1 Thermoanaerobaculia bacterium
CCGGCTCCGCCCTTCTCGAGCGACGCCGCGCTGATCCTCTACACGAGCGGGACGACGGGGAAGCCGAAGGGGGCCGTCCACACGCACGGGAGCCTCGCGGCGCAGGTCGCCTCGCTCTCGGAGGCGTGGGAGTGGAGCGGGGACGACGCGCTCCCGAACGTCCTCCCGCTCCACCACACGCACGGCCTCGTGAACGTCACGCTCTGCGCGCTCGCGAACGGGGCCCGCGTCGAGATGCTCCCGGGCTTCGACGCCGAGGCGTGCTGGCGGCGGCTCGAAGAGGGAGGGCTCACCCTCTTCATGTCGGTGCCGACGGTCTACGCGAAGCTCGCGGCCGCGTGGGAGGCTGCGGACGCCGCGACGCGAGCCCGGCGGAGCGCGGCCTGCCGGCGCCTTCGCCTGATGGTGTCGGGCTCGGCGGCGCTCCCGGTCCCGCTCTTCTCTCGATGGGAGGAGCTCTCGGGGCACCGGCTCCTCGAGCGCTACGGGATGACCGAGATCGGGATGGCGCTCTCGAACCCCCTCCACGGCGAGCGGCGGCCGGGGACCGTCGGTGCCCCGCTCCCGCTCGTGGAGATCGCCCTCGTCGACGAGGCGGGCGCCGAGTGCCCCGACGGGGCGCCCGGCGAGCTCCGCGTGCGCGGGGCGACCCTCTTCCGCGAGTACCACGGGCGGCCGGAAGAGTCGGCGAAGGCGTTCACGGACGGCTGGTTCCGGACCGGCGACGTCGCCTCACGGGAGGCGGGGGTCTACCGGATCCTGGGGCGGGCCTCGAGCGACATCCTCAAGTCGGGCGGGTACAAGATCTCCGCGCTCGAGATCGAGGACGTCCTCCGTCTCCACCCCGCGGTGAGGGACGTCGCCGTCGTCGGCCTCCCGGACGTGGAGTGGGGCGAGCGGGTCGCCGCCGCGGTCGTGCCGGAAGGGGCGCTTCCGGGCCTTCGGGAGCTCCGGGAATGGGCCGGCTCGCGCCTCGCGCCGTACAAGCTCCCGACCCGTCTTCTGGCCGTCGACGAGCTCCCGCGGAACGCCCTCGGGAAGGTCGTCAAGACGGAGGTGAAGGGGCTCTTCGGCGCCGGTCCCCGGCCCCGATAGAATCCGTAGGCCATGCCGTTCCTCGTCAGGATTCCCGCCGGGGGCGGGCCCCCCGAGCGCTACCCGCTGAAGGCCGGTTCGAACACGATCGGCCGTTCGCGCGAGAACGACATCGTGCTCCACGACGCCAGCCTCTCCCGCGTCCACGCGCGGGTCGACGTCGAGGACGGGGGATCGAGCGTCCTCGACCTCGGCAGCCGGAACGGGACGTTCGTCGGCGGACTGCGCGTCCTCCAGTGCCGCCTCAAGCACGGCGACGCCGTCCAGCTCGGCGAGCTGACTCTCCGATTCGAGGAGGAGCGGACGGTCCGGCCGAGCGGCTTCTCCTCTCCGGAGCTCTCCCTCGACGCCCTCATCGGCGCCGGCGGGGAGATCGACAAGACGTCGGCCATCCGGCTCAAGGGAGCGCTGCCGATGCAGCGCTCCGAGGCGAAGCTGAAGATCCTGCTCACGGTCTCGCAGATCCTCTCCTCGCCGGAGCCGGTCGACGCGATCCTCCCGCGGATCGTCGACCTCCTCCTGCAGATCCTCGACGTCCACCGCGTCGCACTCCTCCTCGTCGAGGAGGGCTCGGCGGAGCCGGTCGCGAAGGTCGTCCGCTCGCGGAAGGCGATGTCGGAGAGCGAGTCGTTCTTCAGCCGGTCGATCGTCCGGCACGTCTTCGAGCGGGGCGAGGGGCTCGTCAGCGACGACGCCCTCGTCGACCCGCGCTTCGCGAGCTCCGCGACGGTCGCGGGCGAGTCGATCCGCTCCTCGATGGCGGCGCCCCTGAAGGTCGCCGACAAGGTCATCGGGGTCCTCTACGTCGACCACCGCTCGATCCCGAACCGCTACTGTCCGGAGGACCTCGAGTTCCTCGGCGCCTTCGGGAGCCAGGCCGCGCAGGCGATCGAGAACGCGAGGCTGACGGGGAAGCTCCAGGAGGAAGCGGTTCGCCGGTCGAGCCTCCTCCGCTTCTTCCCGCCGTCCGTCGTCGGTCCGCTCATGGGCTCGTCCGACTTCGGCTCCCAGGTGCGCGACGCCGACGTGACCGTCCTCTTCTCGGACATCAGCGGCTTCACGGCGATGTCGTCGAAGCTCGCGCCGCGCGAGGTCGTCGACCTCCTGAACCGCTACTTCCCGGTGATGGCCGAGATCGTCTTCCGGCACGAGGGGACGCTCGAGAAGTACATCGGCGACGCCCTCATGGCGATCTGGGGCGTCCCGACGCCGCACGAGGACGATGCGGACCGCGCGCTTTCCGCGGCGCTCGAGATGCGGAGCGCCCTCGCGAAGCTGAACGCGAAGTGGGGCGACGAGCGCCGGCTCGAGATCCACGTCGGCCTGAACTCCGGGCCCGTCGCCTTCGGGAACATCGGGTCCCCCGACTACGTCCAGTTCGCCGCCATCGGCGACACGACGAACGTCTCGGCGCGCGTCTGCACGGCGGCGCAGGAGGGGGAGATCCTGATCTCGGAGGCGACGCGCCGGAGGCTGAAGACCTCGCGTTTCGCGCTGGAGGCGCTGGCGCCGGTCTCGGTCAAGGGAAAGGCGGAGCCGCTCCAGCTCCACCGCGCCCGCTGGGCCGCGCTCGAGGAGACGGTCGGCGTCGAGAGGCTCAGGGGCTGAGCCCGAGCAGGCGCGGAAGGAGCGGGTTGGCCGCCGTCCCGCGCGCCGTCAGCTCCGCCGCTTCCGCGGAGCGGCCGAGGCGGCCGGCGAACCGGCCGGCGAGCAGCAGGGCCTCGGCCGAGCCGGGGTCGATCGCGAGCGCCGCGCGCGCGAGGCGAAGGCCCTCGACGGCCTCCGGGACCCCGGCGCCCGGCCG
>JBDIBE010000442.1:0-2886 GCA_039812785.1 Thermoanaerobaculia bacterium
GGCCCGATCTCGGCGAGCCGGCGCGGCCGCGCGAGCTCGCGGACGACGGCGAGCAGCTCCTGCCGCTCGCCGAAGCGCTCGCCGTACTGGACCCGCGCGAGCGCCGTCGAGAGCCCTCGCCGCACCGGGAAGAATGTCAGCGCGATGAGGAGCCCCGCGCCCGCCTCGACGAGCCCGCGGCCGTACGGGATCCCCGGCAGGACGTCGCCGAGGTCGACGACCTGGGCGAGGGAGAAGAGCCCCGCGCCGAGGAAGGCCGCGCCGAGCAGGGCGGCGGTCTCGCGCGTGAGGATCTCGACGTCCCAGAGGCGGTAGCGGGTGAGGGCCGCGAGGAACGAGGCCGGGACGAGGACGAGCGGGACGATCGAGAAGCTGGAGACGACCGGGATGGGCGCGCCGAGGAGGCGCGGCAGGAAGTCGAGCAGGACGACGGGGAGGAGGCCCCCGGCGGTCCCGGCGAGGAGGAAGCGGACCTGCTTCTCGGCGAGGAGGTCGAGCCGGCGCGAGGCGAGCGAGACGAGCCGGGCGACGGCGACGACGACGGCGAGGACGAGCGCCGCCTGCTCGAGCCGGTCGAGCCGCTCGACGAGCGCGGTCGCGTCGTCGTCGCGGGCCGGCGGGCGGAGGTAGGTCTGGAGCGCGAGGAGGGCGAGGGCGCCGGCGGGCACGAAGAAGAGGGCCGTCGGGACGCGGGCCGCACGGCGCGGGAAGCGGAAGAGGAAGGCGAGGAGGAAGGCGGGGAGGAAGGCGCGGGCGACGTCCTCGAGGACGGTCGTCGCGCGGAAGAGGGCGTCGTACGGGGGCGCCGGCGTGACGACGAGGACGGTCGCGGCCGTGAAGGCGAAGCCGGCGAAGAGGAAGGCGCTCGCGGGGTCGGCCTCGTCCGGCGCCGTCCGGAGGACGAGGCCCGCCGAGACGACGAAGGCGAGGCCCACGAGGAGGAGGAGGAGATAGCGCGTGTCCCACGGAGACGGGCCGATGCGCCCGCTCAGGCGGAGGGGCTCCCCGTCGCGCAGGACCGTCAGCTCGCGCTCTCCGTCCTCGAGCGCCCGGAGCGGTTCGTCGAGGGCGCGCGCCTCCGCGCCGTCGACGAGGAGGAGAAGGTCGCCGGCCTTCAGCCCGACGGCCTCCGCCGCGCCGGCGACGCGGACGCGGAAGCCGCTCTCCTCGCGCGTGAGCAGGATCCCGGACTGCCCCGTCGTCGCGATCTTGCGGGCGGCGGAGGCGCCGATCGGAACGAGGAGCGCGAGGAACAGCCCGAGAAGCCCCCACTGGAGGACTCTCCCGGTCCGCCGATAGCGCTCCCTCATCCTGAGGGCGGAGCAGGCAAACGGAGTGCCAACGGAACGGATAATTGGAGGGCCCCAAGTGCCCTCAAGTCAGGTGTTTGTGTTGAGGCTGGGGCGCATTTCGCCAGGCGCCGCCGCGAAAATTGAATCGAAATCCAAAAAAAGCGCGGATCGCGCCTCCCGTTCAGAACGAGAGCGCGAGGCCGCCCGCGAGCTGGCGGTTCGGCCGGGGGGCCTCTTCGCCCTCCTGCCGCGTCCCCATCGCGACCGAGACGAGCGCCTGCCAGCGCGTCCCGAAGACCCTGAGGGCGGGGATCGGGAGCTCCTGGGCGAGCGTCACGTCGACCATCTCGTGCTCGGCGCTGTAGACGCCCCGGTCGAGCGTCCCGGTCTCCTGGCCGAGGAAGCGGTAGCGGACCGCGACGGAGGTCCCGCTGGGGCGGACCTCGACCCGGGCGCTCGAGACCCAGTACCGCGCGTCGTTCACGAGCTCGCCCGCCGCCGAGCCGTAGCCGGAGACCCGCCCCGCGAGCAGGCCGAGGCGCGCCGCGACGTCGGCGCGGATCGCCACGACGATCGTGCCGGAGAGCTCGTCGGCGACGTCGCCGGGGAAGAGGTAGAGCGCGTCGACGCGGTCGACGACGTCCGTGTCGAGGAGGAGCTGGAAGGCCTCGGAGACCTCGCGGCGGCTCGCCTCGAGCTCGAGGCGGTCGCCGCCCTTCCCTTCGAAGCGCGCGCCGGCTCGGTAGAGGGACCGCGTCGCGCGGACGAGGTCGCTCGGGTCGATCCCGACGATGCCGGGCGTGAGGACGCCGGAGAGGCTCTGCTCGAAGCGGCGCGAGGCGAAGCCGTAGAGCGTCAGCCCGCGGAGCGCCTCGAGGGAGAGGGTCATCTCGGGCGTCAGGCCGCGCGAGGAGGCCGAGTAGTCGCCGGTGCCGCCCGCCTCGACGAGGAGGGCGTCGAAGATCCTCACGCCCGCTCCGCCGCCGAAGCGGGCCTCCCGCTCGAGCGGGATCGGCTGGGCGACGGTCCCGTCGGCCCCGTCGGAGACGTCGGAGCGGTAGCCGACGTGGACGTTGACGAAGGTCCTCGAGCTGACGTCGCGGCGGTAGCGGGCATCGACCTCGAGGGCGCTCCCGGCGGAGCGGAAGAGGACGGAGGGGAGGGTCGGCGCCTGGATGTTGCGGTGCGAGAGGAGCCGGGCCGAGACGCTCGCCCGGGCGCCGGCGGAGGACTGGGCGTTCCAGTCGACGGAGTGGGCGTCGAGCCGGGCGTCGGAGGCGTCGAAGCCGGCGAACTCGTTCCGGTTCGTCGAGAGGCGGATCGAGTGCCCTTCGCCCGGAAGGACGTCGAGCGCGACGCGCGAGGCGCCCCCGACGCGCAGCCCCTCTGGGGAGACGACGCGGTCGTATTCGCCCGTCAGGCCCCACTTCACGCCCGAGCCGAGCCGCCCGCGGACGTCGACGGAGGTCTGCGAGAGGCCTCCGCTCCCTTCCGCGGCGAGCGACTGCAGCGACGCCACGGAGCCCTGGACCCGGAGCGAGGCGGCGGGCGGCCCGGCCGCGGCCTCGACGGCGGCCGGCGCGGCGGCCGGAAC
>JBDIBE010000443.1:0-2885 GCA_039812785.1 Thermoanaerobaculia bacterium
CGACGTCGACCGAGAGGCGGATCTGGCGCGCCTCGGCGAGGAATCGCGCCTCCTCGAACGGCTGCGCGAGGACGGACGCGACGTCCTCGGGCCGCCGCTCCGCCGGGGCCTCGCCGGTGCGGTAGACCAGAAGGGCGTCGTCGATCATCCCCGCGAGGCCTCGCGCCGAGGCGGTCGCGGTCTTCAGGAGGCGCTCGAGCCGGAGGTCGCCCGCGGTCCGCTCGAGCGCGAGCTCGAGAGAGGCGAGGACGGCGGCGAGCGGGTTCTTCAGGTCGTGTACGAGCATGCTCAGGAGCCGCTGCCGGTCGCGGTCGGCGCGCTCGCGGAGCCGCTGCTCCTCGGCGAGCGCGCGCAGCTTCTCCTCGAGGCTCGCGTAGAGGCGCGCCGCGCGGATCGCGAGGGCGAGCTGGTCGGCGACGAGGGAGAGGAAGGCGAGCTCGTCCGGCGGGAAGGCCCGGGGCTCGGCCCAGGTGAGCCCGAGGCTCGCGAGGAACTCGTTCCCCGCGACGATCGGCAGGATCACGCCGCTTCCCGCCCCGAGGTCGCGGAGCGCGCGGCCGGCCGCGGGCAGGACGTCCTCGGCGCTCGCGTCGGGGACGACGAACGGCGTGCGGCCCGCGACGATCCGGTCGAAGACGGGCGCCTGCCCGACGAGCCAGTCGGAGGCCGCCGGCGCGGGGACGTCCTCGTCCCGCCGCCAGCAGTGCCGGAGGACGAGGCGCCCGCCGTCGTCGTCGAGGAGGAAGACGGTGACGCTCCGGGCGTTCGTCGATCCGCCGACGACGTCCGTCGCCGTGTCGAGGACGCGGCCGAGGTCGACCATGTCGCGCGTCGCCGTCGCGATCGCGGCGAGGATCCGGCTCCGCTCCGCCTCGACGCGGAGGCGCTCCTGGGCCTCCTCCTCGTCCGTCAGGTCGGCGATGACGACCTGCGCTCCCCACGGCGTGCCGTGGCCGTCGCGGAGGAGGAGGGCGCGCGTGTCGAGGGCGAATCGGCGGCCGTCGGGCACCCGCCCTGCGATCCGCATCCTGTGGCGCCCGCGCGCGAGAAGGCCCTGGTTCATCGCCTCGAGGTGCCGGTCCGTGATCGCGCCCGGGGGGAGCGCCTCGAGGATGGGCCTGCCGACGAGGGACGTCCGGTCCATTCCGAGGAAGGCCTCCATCTCGGCGTTGACACTCGTGACGACGCCGTCGAGGGTCCGCGTGTAGACGACGACGGGGAGGTCGTGGAGGACGGCCTCGGTCTGCGTCCTGCGCCGGTGGAGGAGGAGGAGCCGCTCAAGCCGCATCCGGAGGACCGGCGCGTCGTCGGGTTCGCGGACGACCTCGAAGGACTCGACGGACGGGTGGCCGGCGAGGATGTCGGGCGCCCCGCCTCCGGGCGGGATCACGACGAGGCAGGGGAAGCTCCAGACGGCGGCGTCGTCGACGAGCGACCGCCCGGGCTCCGGCTCTCCCGGCCGGGCGACCCAGACGATCTGGCCCGGGAGCTCGCCGGGCGGTGCGCCCGCTTCGAACGCGACCGCCTCGACGCCGAGCTCCGGCCCGCGGAGGTTCGACTCGACCCACGCGACGGCGTCGGCGTCGCCGACGAGCCGCACGTGGAAGCGGCCGGGGACGTACGTCGCCTCGGGAGCCGCGCTCTCCTGCCCGGTCTGCATCGGCACATTCTCGTCCCGGTCGACCCGCGGGTCCACATGCGAAGATGGGGCATGCGTCGAATCGTCCTGCTGGCCCTCGCGGCTTCTTTCGCGATGCCGGCGCTCTCCGCGGACGCGCCGCCGGCGGCGCGCCTCGCGCGCTACTCCCTCGCCGAGTCCCGCAAGACCGTCTCGGCGGCGGGCGAGCGGGCGAGCGCGGTGAGGGGAACGGTGACCGCCTCCGGCGGGACCGCGCGGTGGGACCTGACGACGGGGACGTTCCCCCGCACGAGCGCGAACACGTTCCTCGCCGGGGAGCGGAGCGCCTGGCTCGTCGACCGTTCCGTGTCCGTCGCGGCCCGCGCCCGGATGGAGGACCTCCGCGCGCTCTTCGTGCCGACCGGGGAGGGCGATCCGGGGCCGTTCCAGGCCTCCGTCCTCGACCTCGAGGTGCGGGAGCCGGATCCCGTCCCCGGGCCTTCGTTCCTCGGCCGGCCGACGACGCGGCACCGCGTCGAGGCGGAGTGGAGCCTCGTGACGTCGATGCCGGGGCGCGTCGGGCGGATCCGGTCGAAGCTCTCTCTCACGATCGACGCCCTCGAGGCCGCGCCCGACGAGGTCCGCTCGCCGCTCGACGACGTCTCCCGGCTCCTCGACGTCCCGGAGGCGGTCCTCGACGCGCTCGGCCCGCATCTCGGAGCCGTGCGGGGGTGGCCCGTCGGCGTCGTCGTCGCGTCGGACGCGGAGCTCTCGACGGAGCACCCGGGCGCTGCGGCGGGCGCCGTCCTGGAGGGACGTCCCGTGACGGTCCGGACGGAGGCGCGGCGCGAGGTGGCCGACCTCGTCGTCGGACGCGCCGCGCCCGCCGATCTCGCTGCTCTCACGGTCGGCGAGGAGACGCGCCTCGTCGGGATCGAGCGGCTCGTCGAGCCTCGCGAGACGCTGCGGTGACGCCGGGACGGCCCGGGACGGGGCGGATCGCGGAGCTCCCGCCCGAGGACCGGCCGAGGGAGAAGCTCGTCGCGCGCGGGGCCGACGCGCTGACGGACGAGGAGCTCGTGGCCGTCCTCCTCGGCACGGGGCGCGCGGGAGCCGGCGTCCTCGAGACGGCGCGCGAGGTCCTCCGCGGGAGCGGCCTCAGGGGCCTTCTCGCCCGGAGCGAGCGCGGGCGCCTCCGCGAGCTCGCGCGCGGAGTCGGTCTCGCGAAGGCCTGCCGCCTCGCCGCGGCCGGCGAGCTCGCCCGGCG
>JBDIBE010000444.1:0-2879 GCA_039812785.1 Thermoanaerobaculia bacterium
CCGCCGCGCCGGCGGGCGCGGCCTTCTTCATCTTCGCGAGCTCGTCGCGCGTCATCGGGCCGCGCAGGTAGCTCATCGCCCAGCGCGTCTCGAAGACCTCGGGGCCCTTCCGGTGGACGTCGTGAAGGAGGAAGACCCTCTTCTTCGTCTGGTTCAGGAGGGCGTCGACGTCGGTGAGGCCGGCCGCGTCCGTCAGGCCGTCGGCGAGGCGGCGCCGGTCGCGCTCGGTCTGGAGCGTGCCGACCCACCAGCAGCCGCAGTTCGCGAGCCCCTTGTAGTCGAGGTCGACCGGGTTCTGCGTGGCGAGGACGGTTCCGATGCCGAACGCGCGCGCCTGCTTGAGGAGGGAGAGGAGCGGCTTCTTCGTCGGCGGCTCGCCGGAGGGAGGGAAGAAGCCGAAGATCTCGTCGATGTAGACGAGCCCTCGGAGCGTCGTCGAGCCGGGCTGGGAGCGGAGCCAGGACCGGACGCGCGAGAGGAGCGTCGCGACGACGAAGAGCCTCTCGGGGTCGGAGAGGTGCGCGATCGAGAAGATCGAGCAGCGCGCCGGGCGCCCCTTCGTGCCGAGGAGGGCGTCGACGTCGAGCGGCACGCCGCCGCGGAACGCGGCCGTCGCCGGCGAGGCGAGAAGGCTGTTGAGGCCGAGGACCAGGCCGTCGCGGTCCTTCTTCGGGAAGAACGTCTCGAGCGGCAGGGCGCCGATCGCAGAGAACGGCGGCTGGGCCGCGGCGCCGACGAGCGACTCGAGCGTGGCCGTCTCGCCTCTCCCCCAGATCTCCTCGACGCAGCGGGCGAGGAGGATGAACTCGCGCGAGGAGACGGGGTCGGCGTCCCGCCCGAGGAGGCCGAGGAGGCCGCCGAGGAAGGCGGTCATCAGGTCGCGCCCTTCCTCGCTCTGCGCACCGTCAGGGGGCGGGGCGAGGGCGCCGAGGAGGTCGACCTGGACTCCGCTCGTCGAGCCGGGCGTGTAGATCGTCACCTCGCGCGAGGCCGCGTAGGAGGCGACGTCGGCGGCGGAGACCCCCCAGCCGGCGAGTCCGTCGCTCCACTTCTTCGCCTCGCCTTCCGGCGTCGCCTCTCCCCCGGCCGGGAGCCAGGGCGCGAACTCGTCGGGCGCGAGTCGCGGGAAGGCGAGCGCGAGGTTTCCGAGGTCCCCCTTCGGGTCGATCGCGAGGACGGGGATCCCCTGCTTCAGGAGCTCCTCGATCAGGATGATCCCGAGCGCGGTCTTGCCGCTGCCCGTCATCCCGACGATCAGCCCGTGCGTCGTCAGGTCGTCCGGGTCGAGCCGCAGCTCCGCGGGTGCCTTCGTGACGGAACGACCGAGGAAGAGCTCGCTGGCCATGAGGCGACCTCCGGGGTGAAGTCCAGTGGCAGTCGGGGATCTTACCTACGTCGCGCGGACATAATCGGCGCATGAACGACGGCCGCAGCCCCGCCATCCGGGTCACGCTCATGCCGAAGGACACGAACGCCCACGGGACGATCTTCGGGGGCGTGCTCCTGTCGCACCTCGACCTCGCCGGCGCCGTCGCCGCGCGCCGCCACTGCGACCGGATGGTGACGGTGAAGATGACGGAGGTCGTCTTCCACGAGCCGGTCTTCGTCGGCGACCTCGTCTCCTTCTATGCGGACGTCGTCAGGATCGGCAGGACCTCCATCACGGTGAAAGTGATGGTCGATGCGCAGCGTCACTGGGGAGCCGGTGAGCCGGTGAAGGTGACGGAGGCCGAGATCGTCTACGTGAACGTCGACGAGAACCGCTGCCCCGTTCCGATCACGCGGCGCGAGATCGCCGCCGGGTAGGCGCTACTCCTCGCCGCGCGGCGCCGACCGCGTCCGCTTCAGCTTCGCGAGGCGCTTCTTGAGCGCGATGCGGGCCTCGCGCGAGCCGGCCGTGGGGCGGGTGGCCCGCCTCTTCCGCGGCACGACGAGCGCCTTCGCGACGAGGGCTCGCGCCTTCTCCCGCGCGGTCTCGAGGTTGCGGTGGAAGTCGCGGCTCTCCCCCGCCGTCAGGCGCAGGAAGCCGTCCGCGTCGCGCCGCCCTTCGGCGAGCGCGAGGAGCCGCGCGCGCGCCTCGTCGTCGAGCCCCTCGACGAGCGAGAGGTCGACGTAGAGCTCCGCCTTAGAGGCGACCTTGTTCACGTTCTGCCCGCCGGGTCCGCCCGAGCGGACGCCCCGCGCCTCGAGGGCGGCGGCGGGGATCCTCACTCCGGGGACGACGTCGATCGGGTCGGGCACGGCGCCATCGTGCCACGGGTCCGTATGATGGGTGCGAGGCTCAGCGCGTGACCGCCGACCGGCTCCCCGGGTTCCCCTCCGGCGCATCGCGCCGCGCGGGAGACGTCCTCCTCGCGCTCGCCGTCGTCCTCGCCACGACCGGCCTCGGGCGGCTCGGCGGCGCGAACCCGACGACCGCCGGCTTCGTCTTCCTCGTCGCCGTCCTCGGGCTCGCCGTCGGGCGCGGGCTGACCGCGGCCGCCGTCGGCTCCGTCGCCGCGACGCTCGCCTTCAACTGGTTCTTCTTCCCTCCGCTCCACACCTTCACGATCGCCGAGCCAGCGAACTGGGCCGCCCTCTCCTCCTTCCTCATCGTCGCCGTCGTGGCGAGCCGCCTCGTCGTGAAGGCCCGGGAGAAGGCGGCCGAAGCCGAGGCGCGGCGGGGCGAGCTCGAGCTCCTCTACGACCTCTCCGTCGACCTCTTCGCCGCGACGAACCGGGTCGGCCTCCTCGGCGAGGCGGCCGGCCGCGTCGTCCGTTCGCTCGGGGCGCGCGGCGGCGGCCTCCTCGAGCCGCGTGAAGGCGAGGCGCGCCCCTTCGCCGTCTCCTGGAGCGGCGAGCCGCTTCCCCCGGAGGGGGAGCGCCTCGCGGTCGCCGCC
>JBDIBE010000445.1:0-2867 GCA_039812785.1 Thermoanaerobaculia bacterium
GGCTCAGAGGTGGGCCGCGGCGGCCGCGAGAGCGGCGCCGGGCGCCACGGGGCGGCCGAGGGCGACGAGCGCCCCCTGGATCGCGGTCAGCGCCTGGGCCACCTCGGCCGGGCCGATGTTCCCCATGTGCCCGAGGCGGAAGGCCTTGCCCGCCACAGGGCCGAGGCCGCCGGCGACGACGCCACCCTGCGCCGCCACCTCGCGCCGAAAGTCGGCGTCCGCGATCCCCTCGGGGAGCCGCACGACCGAGAGCGTGTTCGCGCGGCAGGAGGCGTCGGTGAAGTAGGCGAGGTCGAGCGCCTCGAGGCCGGCGCGGAAGGCGTGCGCGATCCGCGCGTGCCGCGCGAAGCGGGCCTCGAGCCCCTCGGCGTGGACGATCCGGAGCGCCTCGGCGAGGGCGACGATCTCGTTCACGCAGGGGGTCGAGAAGTACTTCCCGGGGTCCTCCATCACCGGGAGCCAGCGCATCACGTCGGCGTAGTACGCCGGGACGGAGGCGCGGGCCTTCCTTCGCGCCATTGCCCGCTCCGAGAAGAGGCAGAGGGCGAGGCCGGGAGGGGCGCCGATCGCCTTCTGCGGTCCGGTCAGGAGGACGTCGACGCCCCACTCGTCGAACCGCTCGTCGACGCCGCCCGTCGCGCAGACGCCGTCGAGGATGAAGAGCTCGGAACGCCCCTTCAGCACCTCGACGTACCCCTCGACGGGCGCGAGCGTCCCGGTGGAGGTGTCGACGTGGCTGACGGTGACGGCCGCGTAGCCGCCGCGGGCGAGTCGGGCCGCGACCTCGGCGGGCGGGATCGCCTTCCCCCACTCGGCCTTCAGCACGTCGGCCTCGATGCCGAAGGAAGCGGCGAGGTCGCCGAAGCGGTCGCCGAAGTAGCCGTGCGAGACGACGAGGACCTTCTCGCCGGGGGCGACGACGTTGACGAGCGCGATCTCCATCGCGAGGGTCCCCGCCCCCGCGACGATCATTGGCTGCCCGTTCACGCTCCGGCAGAGCGAGCGGAAGCCGGCGAGCGCCTCGCGGAACTGCGCGACGAAGGAGGGGGCGACGTGCGACGTCGTCGGGCGGGCGAGGGCGTCGAGGATCCGGTCGTGGACCGGCGTCGGGCCGGGGATCATGGTGAGCGTCTCGTCGATCACGGCGGTCTCCTTTCCCGGGAAGGGGGCTCGTCCGAGGAGCATATCGGGAACGGGGGCCCGGGGCGCTCCTGCTACTCTCCGCCGCCATGTTCGTCGGTCATTTCGGCGTGGGGTTCGGGGCAAAGGCCGCCGCCCCGCGCGCCTCGCTCGGGACGCTCGTCCTCGCTTCCCAGTTCATCGACCTCCTCTGGCCGTCGCTCCTCCTGGCGGGCCTCGAGACGGTGGAGATCCGGCCGGGGATCACGAAGGTCACGCCGCTCGACTTCACGTCGTACCCGATCTCGCACGGGCTCCTCGCCGTCGTCGTCTGGGGCCTCCTGTTCGCGGGCGTCTACCAGGTCGCCCGGAAGTACGTGGCGGGCGCCGTCACGATGTTCGTCGCGGTCGTGAGCCACTGGGTCCTCGACCTCCTGACCCACCGCCCCGACCTGCCGCTCTGGCCCGGCAGCGACGCGAAGGTCGGCCTCGGTCTCTGGAACTCGCTCCCGGGCACGCTCGCCGTCGAGCTCGCGATCTTCGCGGCGGGCGTCGCCCTCTACGTCCGGACGACGAGGCCGGCGGACCGGACAGGGACCTACGCGCTCGCGGGCCTCGTCGCGTTCCTGCTGCTGATCTACTCGGGGAACCTCTTCGGCTCCGTCCCGCCGGGCGTCAAGGCGATCGCCTGGGCCGGCCAGGCGCAGTGGCTCCTCGTCGCGTGGGCCTACTGGGTCGACCGCCACCGGACGCTTCGCGCGCCCGCAGCGGCCTGACGGGGGAGCCCCTGGATCCGGCCTCCCTCCTCGGCTCGGCGGCCTGCCTCGGCTCCGCCGCCCTCTGGGCGCTCGCGGCGAACGTCTACACGCGGGCGGCCCACGCCTCGAGCCCGATGGCGGTGAACCTCCTCCGGGCCGGCCTCTCGTTCCCGCTCTTCTTCGCCGCGGCCCTCGCGACGGACCCCTCCGCCCTCGGCCTCGTGACGCCGGCCCGCGCGGGATGGCTCGTCCTCTCCGTCGCGGGGAGCTACGTCGTGGGCGACGCCTTCTTCCTCGCGAGCGCGCGCCTCCTCGGCGTCCCGGTCGCGCTCGCGATCGCCTCGACCTACCCGCTCTGGTCGGCCTTCGCGGGCTGGGCCTTCCTCGGCCAGCGCGTCGCGCCCGCCGGGCTCGCCGGCGTCGCCCTCGTCGTCGCGGGGGTCGTCACGGTCGTCCGCCGCGGCGGGGACGGAGCGGGAGAAGGCGGGACGCGCGCCTCCGGGCACGGGGCCGGGGTCGCGCTCGCGTTCGCCACGTCGCTCTTCTGGGCCCTCAACACCTTCGCCATCGCGCGCGGCGGAGCCGGCCTCCCGGTCGCCGCGGTGAACACCTTCCGGATGGGCTTCGCCGTCGCGCTCATCCCGCTCGGCCGGCTCCTCCTCCGCGGCCGCTCGACGCCGCTCCTCGTCCCGGCGGCGGAGGCGCGCCGCTCGTGGCCCTACTTCCTCCTCGAGAGCGTCGGCGGGACGGCCCTCTTCGTCGTCGGCCTGACGCGCTCGCCGCTCGCCGTCGCGGCGGCGCTCACCTCGCTCGCGCCGGTCCTCTCGGTGCCGTTCGCGATCTTCATCGGGCGCGAGCGGCTCGGCGCGCGCGTCGTCGCCGGCATCGCCGTCGTGACGGCGGGAATCGTCCTCCTCGTCGCCTTCGGGCGGGCCTGAACCGGGGGCTCCGCTCCGGCCCTCTCCCCGGCGGACCGTCGCCGCTGCGGCG
>JBDIBE010000446.1:0-2866 GCA_039812785.1 Thermoanaerobaculia bacterium
AGGTCGTAGTGGATCCTCCCGTCGCGCCCGTCGAGGCGAAGCGCCGTCCGGTAGGAGGCTTCCGCCTCCGCGAGCCGGCCGCGGTCGCGCAGGAGGTTCCCGAGGCTGACGCGCGGCGCCGCGGCGCGCGGGTCGAGCCGCGCCGCCTCGCGGAGCCGCTCCTCGGCCTCCCTCCACCGCTTCGCCGAGGCGAGGAAGGTGCCGTAGGCGTTCAGCGTGGAGGCGCGCTCGGAGGCGTGCCCGGGGCCGTCCTGGAGCTGGAGCAGGTAGAGGAAGTCCGACTCCTCGAGACCCTCGGGGTTCTCGGCCCCCCAGTCGGGATCGGCGTCGACCGCCTGGACCTTCGCCTCGAGCCGCTCCTCGTCGATGTCGAGGCGCTTGTTCTCGGAGAGCTCGAAGGCCTTCGCGAACGACTCCTCGGCGAGCTTGTACCGCCCCTCGGCGACGAAGGTCCTCCCGAGCGCGACGTGCTGCTGGATCACGCGCCGGGCCTGGAAGCGGTCCCACTGCTCCTCGGCCGACGGAAGCAGGAAGGCGAGCAGGGCGACGAGGACGCTGCTCACCCCCGCCACGAAGCCGCTGAAGCGCTGCCAGCGCGTGGGCGTGGGCTCCTCCGCCGCGCCGGCCTCCTCCCGCGCGATCGCGGCGATCGTCTCCCGCACGCGCGGGTCGAGGAGGAGCCGCTCGAGCGCCGCGACATCGGCGGGAGGGCCCGTTCCGGGGCCCTCCGCGCCGACGCCCGGCGGACGTTCTTCGCCGCGGCCCATCAGGTCAGGGCCCGGTCCGGCCATCGACCTCGATCCGGTCCTCGACGCCGAGGACCGCCGGGATCTCGCGCACGATCGCCTCGGCGCGCGCCCGCTCGGCCTGGCTCGCGACCGAGCCCCAGAGCGTCACCCGGCCGTTCTCCACGAGGACGTGGATGGCGTAGTGCCCGACGGGCTCGAGCCCGAAGTAGGGCGCCGTCGCCCAGAGGCCCTCCCGGAAGGCGGGACGCGTCCGGAGCCCGGGGCCCCAGAGCCGGTGCCCCCACGTTCCCTCCGGGCTGCCATACCGCGACAGGAACGGGTCCGAGTAGAGGCGCGAGAACGCGATCCTCCGGATCCGGTCGTCGCCGAGGGAGGCCGGCAGCACCTCGATCCGGTCCGCGACCTCCTTCACTCCCGGCAGCTCCCGCACGGCCTCCTCGGCCTGCTTCTTCAGCGCCGGGAGGTAGACCTTGCCGCCGAGCGTCACGCGACCGTTCGCCTCCTCGAAGGAGAGGAGGTCGAACGGCCCGTAGTAGGGCAGCCGGAGAAGCTCCGTGCGCACGCGGGCCGTCAGGCCGTCGTCGGGGGTCGCCCGCGCGACGGGCGCGGCGAGGAGAGCGGCGAGAGGGAGGGCGAGGAGGGTGCGATGCACGGAGAGAGCGGTCCTGTTCATCTCGATCGTCCTTTCCAGCGACCGTGTCGATGCGCGTTTCGCTTCGCCGGCCGGATGCCGGCCTCTACGCAAGAGCAGCGCGCGTGCCAGTCCGGGACGGTGCAGAAATGGCGGTCCCGCCTGCCAGGGCTCCCGGCGCCTCCGCGCGACGAGGAGCGACGCGAGGTAGACGACGACGGCGACGTTCAGCGCGAGGAGCGCCGCCTTCAGGCGCGTCGGTCGCGCGAGGAGCGAGGCGATCTCGAAGGGGACGTAGACCGCCCCCGAGAGCGCGCCGAGCCATTCCGCCCACGTCCGTCCGCGGAAGAGGCCCCAGCTCTCCCTTCAGGGCCTCGACGGCGGCGACGACGCGCAGGCCGCGCGCGGGCGGGACGGAGCGGTCCGCGGTCATTCGGGATCCGGGCGTCATCGTAGGGCGTACCGGCCGTGTACGCGAGGGCGGGCCGTCGCGGGCGGGCCGCATTTCGGCCGCCTCCGGTCACGAGGTCTGCTAGCGTTCGCGCCGTGACGGCCGCACCCGCCGGGGTCTCCCCGTCCCTCGTCGGACGACGCTCGGTGGGGCGCGCGATCGACCTCCTCCTCCTCGCCGCCCTCGGCGCCTCCATCGCCGGGATCGTCGCGCTCGCCGAGGAGTGGGGGGCCCCGCTCCGCGAGGCGGTGCCGATCGACCTCTCGCCGTCCGCCCTCCCGGGCTACACGCTCCTCTCGCTCTCGCGAGGCCTCGCGGCCTACGTCCTCTCGCTCGCCTTCACGCTCGTCGTCGGGACCGCGGCCGCCCGGTCGCGGCGCGCGGAGCGGGTCCTCATCCCGCTCCTCGACATCGGCCAGGGGATCCCGGTCCTCGGCTTCCTCCCGGGGCTCGTCCTCGGCATGGTCGCGCTCTTCCCTCGGACGAACGTCGGCCTCGAGCTCGCGTGCGTCGTCATGATCTTCACGGGGCAGGTCTGGAACATGGCCTTCTCGTTCTACGGGTCGCTGAAGGCCGTCCCCGCCGAGATGTACGAGGTGGCGCGGCTGAACGGCTTCTCGCGCTGGAAGACCTTCCGCGTCGTGGAGCTGCCGTCCGCCGTCATCGGGCTCGTCTGGAACTCGATGATGTCGATGGCGGGAGGCTGGTTCTTCCTCACGGTCAACGAGGCGTTCGTCCTCGGCGGCCGCGACTTCCGCCTCCCCGGCGTCGGCTCGTACATGGCCGTCGCGATCGAGAAGGGCGACGCGGCGGCGATGACGTGGGCCGTCGTCGCGATGACGGCGATGATCGTCGCCGTCGACCAGCTCCTCTGGCGCCCGCTCGTCGTCTGGTCGCAGCGCTTCCGCGTGGAGGAGACGGGCTCGGGCGAGCCGCCGACGTCGTGGGTCGTCTCGCTCGTGGGGCGCTCGCGGCTCCTCCGCAGGGCGCTGCGCTCGATCCGGCGCGCGCGGTCGAGGGCCCGGGCCCGGGTGG
>JBDIBE010000447.1:0-2866 GCA_039812785.1 Thermoanaerobaculia bacterium
CCAGGCCGCTCCCGCCGCGCCCGTGCCGCAGCCGAGGTCGAGGACCCGCGCGAGGGGCGGCGCCGCCTCGCCGAGCGCCGCGACGACCTCGCGGACGACGAGGAAGTGGAGCGGCCCGAAGAAGAGGGCGAAGGCCGCGCGCTTCCCGGCGCCGTCGAACGCGGCCCCCGTGCCGATCCGCCCGCGCCTCTCGACGTAGAGCGAGGAGAGCGCCTGGAGCCCCTTCCGCACCTCGGCGAAGGAGAGCTCGGCGAGGTGCCGCCGCTCGAGGTCCGCGACCCAGCGGCCGAGCGGCCCGTCGTCTCCGGCGTCCGTCACGCGCGCCGATCGTAGCCGAGGAGCCGGGCCCGGTCGCGGGCTGGCCGCCCTTGACCGGGGCGCGGCGCCGTCCCCGTTCCCCGTGCCGCCGCCCCCGTGGCAGAGTCCGCCCATGCAGGACCGCCCCCGCCGCGAGACCTTCCTCCCCTTCTCCCGCCCGATGATCGGCGAGGAGGAGATCGCCGGCGTCGTCGAGACGCTCCGCTCGGGCTGGGTGACGACGGGGCCGAAGTCGGCGCTCTTCGAGCGGGAGCTCGAGGCCTTCAACGGCGTGCCGCGCTGCCTCGCCCTCCTCAACGCGACGACGGGCCTCGAGATGACGCTCGGCGCGCTCGGCATCGGGCCGGGCGACGAGGTCATCACGACGGCGCACACCTTCGTCTGCACCGTCTCGAACGTCGTCCTCCGCGGCGCGGTCCCGCTCCTCGTCGACGTCGAGCCCGACACGATGAACCTCGACGCGGAGCGGGTCGAGGAGCGGGTGACGCCGAGGACGAAGGCGATCGTCCCGGTCCACTACGCCGGCCTCCCCTGCCGGATGGAGCGGGTCTGGGAGATCGCCGCCCGACACGGCCTCGCCGTGATCGAGGACGCCGCGCACACGATGGGAGCGCGCTACCGCGGGAAGAGGATCGGCGCCGACCCGCGCTCGGCCTTCTCGGTCTACTCGTTCCACCCCAACAAGAACCTGACGACGCTCGAGGGGGGCGCGATCGCCTTCCACGACGACCGGCACGCGGCCTACCTGAAGGCGCAGCGCTTCCACGGAATCGCCCGCGGCGAGGGGACGCCGTACCCCGAGGGCTCGCCCCTCTACGACGTGCCGATGCCGGGGAGGAAGTCGAACTTCATGGACGTGCAGGCCGCCGTCGGCCTCGCCCAGCTCCCGAAGCTCGACGGCTTCGCGGCGCGCCGCGGCGCTCTCGCGCGGCTCTACCTGGCGCTCCTCGCCGACGTCCCGGAGGTCGTCCTCCCCGCCGACGGCGACGCGGAGCGCGAGCACTGCTGGAACCTCTTCGTCCTCCGCAACCGCCCCGAGGCGACCGGCCTCACGCGCGAGGAGATGATCGCCGCCCTGAAGGCCGAGAACGTCGGCACCGGCGTCCACTGGCAGGGGCTCTTCGGCTTCTCGTACTACCGCGACTACTTCGCCCGGCACCCCGAGGGCCTCCCGAAGGACGGCCTGCCTCACGCGACCCGGACGACGGACGGGCTGATGTCCCTCCCGCTCTGGCCCGGGATGAGCGAGGACGACGTCCTCGACGTCGCGGCGGCGGTGAAGCGCGTCGTGGCGAGGGGGCGGGCCCGCGCGCGGGCCTGAGGCGCCTCAGACCCCCGGGACGGAGCCGGGCGGGAGGCGGCGGAGGACCCGGTAGAGCGACGAGCGGCTGATGCCGAGCTGGCGGGCGGCCTCGAGGCGGTTCCCGCCCGTCCGCTTCAGCGCCTCCTCGAGCTTCTCCGGCGTCACGTCGTCGAGCGAGGCGCGCCCCGCCTTCGGCTCCTCGCTCGCGAGGAGCATCTGCGCGCGGGCCCAGAGGGCCCGGAAGTCGGTCGGCTTCAGGACCTCGCCGTCGGCGAAGACGGCCGCCTGCTCGACGGCGTGCTTCAGCTCGCGGACGTTGCCGGGGAACGGGTAGCGCGTCAGGAGCTCGAGCGCCTCGGGTGAGAGGCGCCGGGCCGGCCCCCCCTGCTCCTCGAGCTTCTCGAGGAAGTGCGAGACGAGGAGCGGGATGTCCTCCGTCCGCTCGCGGAGGGGCGGGACGACGAGCTCGAGGGCGGAGAGGCGGAAGTAGAGGTCCTCGCGGAACTCGCGCCTCGCGATCGCCGCCTCGATGTCGAGGCCGGTCGCCGCGATGACCCTCACGTCGACCGGGACGACCCGGTTCTCGCCGACCCGGCGCACCCGCGACTCCTCGAGGACGCGGAGGAGCTTGGCCTGCGCCGGGAGAGGCAGCGCCCCGATCTCGTCGAGGAAGAGGGTCCCGCGGTGCGCCTCTTCGAACAGGCCCCGGCGCGCCTCGGTGGCTCCGCTGAAGGAGCCGCGGGCGTGGCCGAAGAGCTCGCTCTCGACGAGCGTCTCGGGAAGCGCGGCGCAGTTGACCGCCACGAACGGGGCGTCCTGGCGCTTTCCCATCGAGACGATGAGCTTGGAGGCGATCTCCTTGCCCGAGCCGGTCTCGCCCCGGATGAGGACCGTGACGCCGAGCGGCGCGACCCGGGCCGCCCGCTCGAGGAAGCGGGTCCAGGCTGCGGATCGACCGATGGCAAAGGCCGTCGCCGGGCCGGGGATGGCCATGCGCGCAGTCTAGACCGGCCGTCTCGGATTCGCGCTATCGTTCGCCCGTGAGCTCCGTTCGCATCCACCTCCTGGAGCCCGACCCGCGGCGTGCCGCATCGATCGCGAGGAAGCTCGAGGCGACCCGCGTCCCGGTGGCGACGGCCGCGACGCCCGAGGCGCTCGCGGGGGGGGCCTCCGGGCCCGGAGGCCACGTCGTCGCCGTGAGCGGCGTCGGCGGCGGGATCGCCGCGCGGGTCCGCGCCGTCCGGG
>JBDIBE010000448.1:0-2860 GCA_039812785.1 Thermoanaerobaculia bacterium
CCGACGTGGACGGCGACGGCGCCGCGGACCTCCTCGCGGAAGCAGGGACCGAGGGGATCCTGGGGATCTATCCCGGCGACGGGAAGGGCGGTTTCGCTACCCCGGTCCGGTTCCGCGAGCCGGGGGGATTCCAGGTCGCAGACCTCGACGGCGACGGGCGCCCCGACCTCCTCTTCGGAGGTCCCGCGGGCTGGTCCGTGCGCCGGAACACCTCGGGCCGGGGAAGCTCCGAGGCGACGCTCGTCGTCCCCGTCGCGCTCTCCGCGCCCGGCGAGGCGGGTTCGTACTTCTCGACGCGGCTGACGGTGACGAACCGCGGCGAGACGACGGCGCTCCTCGAGTCGACCTTCACCGACGCGACCACGGGCGAGGCGACGACCGGCTCCCGCGCGGTCGGCGCGGGCGACCAGTGGACGTCGGGGCTCGACGCCGTCGGCCTGCCGAGCCCGCTCTTTGGGTACCGCGGCACCGTCCGGGTCCGAGTCTCCGGCGCCTCCTCGCCGGACGCCGTATCGATCCTCGCGCTCGTGCAGAGCGCCGTCGGGACGACGGGGAAGGTCGGCGTCGCCTTCGGAGCCGTCCCGGCCGCGTCGGCCTTCACCGGGCCGTCGCACGTGCCGTGGCTCCGTGAGGGAGACGGCGACCGCTCGAACCTCGCCGTCCTCAACGCGGGGGGCGCCGGCGACGGCCCCGTGACGCTCCGCGTGACCGTCTTCCCGGGCGAGGGCGGGGGCGAGGCGCCGGCCGCACTGCCGGACGTGACGCTCGCGCCCGGCACGATCCGCCAGCTCGACCACGTCCTCGCGGCCGCCGGCCTCGCGTCGAAGCGCGGGTGGGCGCGGGTCGAGAGACTCTCCGGGTCGGCGCCCTACCTCGCCTACGCCGTCGTGAACGACGCGTCGAACTCCGACGGCTCGTGGGTGCCGGCCGTCGCGGCGGAGCGCGGCCGCGGCGAGACGTCGCTCACGGTCCCCGTCCTCGTCGAGTCCGACGCCTACACGAGCGAGCTCGTCGTGACGAACGCCTCGGCCCGCGCGAAGAGGCTCGCGTGCACGTATGTCGCCGATGCCGTCGCGGCGCCGGACCACGCCGTCCGCTTCTCCCTCGACCTCCCGGCCGGGAGCCAGGTCGACTGGCCCGCGTTCGTCGCCGCGCTCCGCGCGCTTGGCTTCGCGGGCCTCGTCCCGAAGGGGCCGCGCTACGCCGGGGCGCTCGCGGTGTCGCCCGCGGAGGGCGACCTCGAGGGCGTTCTCGCCCTCGCGCGGACGGTCAATCCCGCGCCTGCCGGGCGCTACGGCGTCGCGACCCCGGCCCTCTTCGGCTCCGAGCTCGCAGCGCAGGAGGCGTGGCTCACCGGCCTCGAGCAGAGCGTCGAGCGCCGGACGAACCTCGCCCTCGTCAACGCGTCGACGTCCGGCGAGGCCGTCTTCCGCGTCGAGCTCCGGTGGGATTCCGGCGCCTTCCCCCTCGGGGCGATCGAGGAGCTGCGCGTCCCCGCGGGGGGATGGCTCCAGCTGAACTCCGTCCTCGCGCCGTTCAAGGGGGGCTGGAGCACGACCGGCGGCACGGCGCGCATCGTCCGCGTCTCGGGCCCGGGACCGTTCCTCGCTTACGCCGTCGGGAACGACGGCGCCGGGCCCGGACAGGGAACGGGCGACGGGGCCTGGGTCCGGATGCAGGTGCCGGCGCCTGCAGCGCGGTGAAGGGCGCGTGACAGAATCGACGCCTGATTCCAGAGGCCGGGCATCGAGGCAGCGAACGTGCGCTCGGTCCGGAGGAGGCCCAATGAAGATGCCCCCCGCGAAGCCAGTCCCCTTCGTCCTCCGTCTCGCGGTCGTGTCGCTCCTCCTCGCTGCGGCAAGCCCTTCCCTGGCCGACACCTCCGCGCGGATCGAGTACGCCCGAGGCCGGGCCATCGGGGTGGACGTGGTCCTCGACAACGGGAGATCCCTGCCGCTTCGGGCCGACGGCCCGAGCCGGTGGGCTTTTCGCGGGGACCCGGAGGAGCTCGTCGGCCGGTCCTACCGCGTCGTGATCGTCAACCCGAACGACGAACGGCTGAAGGTCGTCGTCGGGATCGACGGCGTCAACGTCCTCTTCAAGCAGCCCCTGGAGGGCGACGCCCTCGCGGACCTGGGCGCGATCGTCAATCCCCGCTCCGACCGCACGCTGAAGGGGTGGCAGGTCACCGGGAACGAGGCGGAGGAGTTCGTCTTCGCGCCGTCCCGCTGGAGCGAGGGAAGCGGCGTCACGGATGCCGACATCGGCCGGATCGAGGTCCACGTCTACCGGGAGCTGCGGGACGGGGCGTACGGCAAGACCGTCCCGCCCGGCACGGCGAAGACGGCGCCCGGTGTCGGGACGGCCGCGGGCGAGGTGATCGACAGCGGCGTGAGGCGCGTGCAGTTCGTCGCTTCGACGCGCGAGCCCCTGGTCCAGGCGGTCATCTCGTACGGCAGGCCGGGGCGTGGCGGCCCGCCAGACCGCGGCACCCGTCTCGGCATCTCGGGGCAGGACGCGGACCAGGGGGTCCTCGTCACGCGCGTGGAGCCCGGCTCCCTGGCCGACGAGGCCGGCCTCCGGCAAGGCGACGTCATCACGAGGATCGACTCTTCTCTCTACCCGGAGCTCGAGGAGCTCCGGCAGATCCTGCGGCAGAAGGGGCGACGGGACTCCGTCGTCCTCGAGCTCCGACGCGGTCGTCACGAGGTGACGATGAAGATCCGGCTCTGAGGACGAGCGGCGCTCAGGAGGCGTCGCGGGGCCGCATGTCCTGCGCCCGAGCCCTCCGGTCCATCCGCGGCGTCCAGGCGACCTCGTCACCCACCGCGTAGAGGTATCCCCGCGAGAGGAGCGGGAT
>JBDIBE010000449.1:0-2860 GCA_039812785.1 Thermoanaerobaculia bacterium
ACTCGCGCGGCGCGCGGAAGTTGTAGAACGGCCTCTGCAGGTCGGGGCGGTCGTTCAGCGAGAACTCGAGGTTCCCGATCGCGACGTCGGCCTCCTGGAGGATCCTGAGGAGGTTCTTCCGCTCGGGCTCCCTCAGGTGGCTGATCCGCTCGTTGAAGATCAGGTCGCCGACGGCCGCGACGACGAGGTCGCCCGACTCCTCCTTCAGGAGAGCAGAAACCCGGGCGTCCCAGTCGACCTTCTCCGGCGCCTCCGCCGGCCGCACGCGCCGTTCGTAGACGGACCGCCCCTGGTCCCACCCCGGCGGCTCCGCCGCGAGGGCCCCCGAAAGAAGCGCGACGCCGAGGAGCGGGATCGGGGTCAGGCGTGAAATCATGTATTACCTGCCTTTCTCGAAATAATGCACGATTGCACGCCTGACCCCGCCTACAGGGGGCGGCGGGAATTCAGGTCGTAGGAGTCGCCGGGGAGGAGGAGGTGGAGCTTCAGGCCGCGGACGCCGAGGAGGTCCTGGCCGGTCTCCTTCGGCTGGCGGGAGACGGCGGCGCCCTTTGAGTCGAAGACCATGACGCCGCTCCGGCCGAGGACCTGGAAGGTGCCGTCGGGGCGGACCCAGATCGCGGTCTCCTCGTCGACGCCGACGCCGAGAAGGCCGGGGTTTTCGAGGACGACGGAGAGGAGGCGGTTCTCGCGCTGCCTCCGGATGAAGTGCTGGTCGACGACGACGTCCTTCGGAAGGAAGCCGAGGCCGTCCCACAGCTCGACGCTCCGCGTCCGCACCTGCGTGAAGTCGCCCTCGCCTGTCAGCATCCGCTCGCTCTGGCAGGCGGTGCCGGCGGAGGTGCCGCCGACGACGGCCCCCCCGGCGAAAGCCGCGGCGATCGCGTCGCCGACGGGCGTCCCGAGAAGGGCGTTCACGATCCTCACCTGGTCGCCCCCGCCGAAGAAGATCCCGCGCGCCTTCCGCGCGAGCGCTGCGAAGTCCGGGCGCTGCGCGTCGGCCTTGCTCTTGATCCGGAGCGAGACGGCGTCGGCGCAGCCGAGGTCGTCGCGGAAGAGCTTCTCGTAGTACTCCGCCGCGTCGGGCTCGGAAGAGGCGGTGGGGATCGCCACGATCGGCGCGTCCTTCCCGCCGGCGAGCTCGACGAACTTGCGCATCACCTCGGGGGGCTTGTCGCCGCCGCCGATCAGGAGGAGGTGCCCCTTCGCTCCCGCCTCGACTCCGGCGACGGAGGGGGCGAGCGCGGCGAGGAGGAGGAGGGCGAGGAGAGGGAGCGCGCGGGACCGTGTCATCGAGGCTCCTGGGCCGCCCGGGGGATGCGTCCGGCGCGAGGCGGCCGGCCGGGGAGGGAAAAAAGGGGGGGCGGCCACGGGCCGCCCCCGGCGATTCTCGAGGAGGAGGGAGGGGCTAGAAGCTGAAGCGCGCGCCGAGCCGGAGCTGGCGCGGGGTCTCGATGCTGAGGGCGGCGCCGTAGGTCGAGTTCTTGCGCCAGGTGCCGCTGCGGTACTCGCCGTAGTAGTCGTCGACGGTGAGCGTTTCGCCGGTGTTCAGGACGTTGAAGCACTCGAGGGAGAGGTCGAGCCGGGAGTCGCCTGCGACCTTGAGGCCCCAGGCGAGACGCAGGTCGAGGATGTTGCGGGCGTCGAGCTGCTGCGA
Source organism: Thermoanaerobaculia bacterium (assembly GCA_039812785.1). Classification (GTDB taxonomy): domain Bacteria; phylum Acidobacteriota; class Thermoanaerobaculia; order UBA5066; family UBA5066; genus UBA5066. The sequence goes on from JBDIBE010000449.1 coordinate 1,658, forward strand.
GCCGCGCTCCGTCAGGAAGATGTAACGGCCCGAGGCGGAGTTGCCGTCGAGGTAGCGGCGGACGTTGCCCTGGGGAGTCCAGTAGGTGCCCGAGAGGTAGGTGTACTGACCGCTCGCCGCGAAGCCGAGCGGGAGGTCGATCGAGCCGGAGAGCTTGAACTCCCACTCGTTGAACGAGGAGTCCATGTTCCCGTAGGCGTTCACGAGGCCGTTGCGGTCCTCGAGCTCGGGGGCGTAGCCGTTGTTCTTGAGGACGTTCCCCTTGAGGTCGGTCCAGACGAGCGAGGAGCGGAGCTGCCAGCCGTGGCTGTAGCGCTTGTCGAAGCGGACGACGACGGAGTCGTAGTTCCGGTAGCCCGGGTTGTCCGTCGTGAGGGACCAGACCGGGTCGCCGTTGAGCGACCAGACCTCGAGCTCGCCGCCCTCGATCGGGTTCGGGATGCCGGTCACGCGCTCGTAGTCGGTGTTGGTATTGACCATCCCCATGAGGCTGCGGAAGCACCGGTTGATGTAGTCCGCGCCGACGGCCATGTCCTTGCCGAGCTGGTGCTCGATCGTCAGGAGCGTCTCGTCGACGTAGGGGTGGTCGATGCTCCCCATCGTCGCGTAGCTCGGCACGGACGAGCCGCAGTCGCCCCAGGCGCTGCCGTCCCAGTAGCAGTCGCCGTCGGGAATCATGGCCTCTCCCGACGCCTCGCGGTCGTAGAGGTAGGTGTACATCGAGGAGTGGTAGCGGCCCCAGTGCGCCTTGAGGGCGAGCTTGGCGTCTCCGAGGACGTCCCACGCAAAGCCGATCCGCGGGTCGACGAAGTCGGCCTTGTAGACGTCGGGGTTGCCGAACCCGCTGCGCCAGCCGCCCGTGTACTTCGTGTACCGGAGCCCGTAGTTGAGCGTGAAGCGGTCGATCCGCATCGAGTCCTGCGCGTAGGCGGTGAAGCCCTCGTTCTCGGCGTTGATGTTGTACTCGCCGTAGCCCGTGGAGCGCTCGTACCAGCCGCAGGTCGGGTCCTTCAGGTAATTGGCGATCTGCTCGTCTTCCGTGTCCCCCGGGCAGAGCGTGGAGTCGTCGTAGTAGGTGTAGCCGCCGTTCCGGCGCCAGTTGTCGCTCGTGGACGCCTTCTCGTAGAGGACGCCGATCTTGAACGAGTGGGAGTCGCTGTTGCCGAAGAGGCCGTCCTTGAAGAGGCTCCAGTTGACGTCGCC
>JBDIBE010000450.1:0-2856 GCA_039812785.1 Thermoanaerobaculia bacterium
TCGGCACGGCCTTCGCCGCGGCGACGGTCGCGGCGACCGCCGCGGCCATCGGCCCGGCGACTCCGGCCGCAGCGCCCCACTCGACGAGGACGTCGAGGAGGCCGCGCGTGTCGAAGAGGGGCTGGATGACCGGCTGCTGGACGGCGAGGAGCCCCTTCGGGAGGACGGCGTCGGCCCAGCACTCGAACGGGTGCGAGAGCGGGGCGAGGAAGTCGGCGAGGAGGCTCGTCTCGTCGAGGCGGTCGTTCAGGGAGACGACGAAGGGGACCTTCGCGATCGCCTCGGCGAGCCTCAGCGAGGCCGGGGCGTCGTAGACCGGGTTCGCGCCCGCGACGAAGAGCGCCTCGACGCGGCCGGCCTTCATCTCCTCGACGAGCGCGGCGAGGTCGGCGGCGGAGCCGGCGGAGGGGGTGACGGCGGCGGCCTCGTCGAGGAGGCCGCTTTCGTAGGCGCCGAGCGTGAGGTTCAGGAGGACGGCGGTCAGCTCGAGGGCGGGGCCTCCCGCGGAGGCGCTCGCCGAGCCGCCCGCGACGACGACGGCCACCGCGGCGGCGGCGGCCATCTCGGCGGCGAGCGCCTTCAGGGCGTCGGCCGGGAGGCCCGTCTCCTTCGCGACGGCGTCCGCCGCGTAGGGCGCGAGGGCCGCGGCGACGGCGACGTCCGCTGCGAGCGGGCCGACCTTCCTCGCGACGACGAGCTCGTGGGCGAGGGCGGCGGCGACGCGCGGCAAGTGGGCGTCGCGGACGCGGAGCCGCTTGTCGGCGTTCGCGCCGGTGAGGGTGAGGCGCCCCTCGAGCTGGACGAAGCGGGACATCGTCTTCCCGCCGGCCGGCTCGGGCGCGCGGCGCAGCGCGAAGTCGCGCTCGAGCCCGTCGTCGGGCCGGTCGAGGAACTCGGCGCCGAGGCCGACGACGAGGTCGGCCCGGTCGAGGCGCGGGCGGGGGGCGCGCGCGTCGCCGAAGGCCTGCGTGTGGGCGATCGCGGCCGCGTCGGCCTCGATCGGCGCCCAGGCGACGTGCTTCAGGCCCGTCTGCGCCGAGATCGCGGCGATGGCGGCGGAGACGGCAGGGCTCGCGACGGGGCCGGTGAGGAGGACGGCCTTCCCGCCCGCGGCCTTGAGCTTCGCGACGGTCTCGCTGCCGATCGCCGTCCAGCTCGAGGCGACCGGGGCGCCCTTGCCCCTTCTCACGGACAGGGGCCCGCGCGCGCGGTCGGGGTCGTACACGTCCATGAGGGCGGCGTGGTGCCGGAGGGTGAGGCCGCGCCCGCTCGCGTCGGTCGGGCTCGGGGCGACGAGGATCGGGCGGCCCTCGCGCGTCCTCACGAGGACGGGGGAGCCGTCGATCACGGTGTGGAAGAAGCGGGCCCGCCCCATGCCGTCGACGAGGCTCTCCGGCATGTCGTGGAACGGGATCGTCGCCTCCTGCGGGGGCTGGCACCCGGCGCTCGCGAGGGCCCCGGCGGCGGCGAGAGTGCCGCTCAGCCGCAGGAACTCGCGCCGGTCGACGGCCGAGAGCTCCGGCGCCGTGCTGGTCTCGTTCGAATCCATCGTCATCTCCCTCACCGGTGGCAGGCGACGCAGTCGGTTGCGGCCTTCATCTCGGGCTTCCGGTGGCAGTCCAGGCACCACTGCATGTTGAAGTTCACCTGGACGCGGACGATCTCCTCCTGCTCGACCTTGCCGTGGCAGGCCTCGCACTGGTTGATGGGCTTCCCCTGCGCGTCCCTGTTCGGGATCTTCGGCTCGCCCTTCTCGTTCTTCGCGTTCAGGTGCGCCGCGTGGTCGTAGTAGACGAAGTCGGGAAGGTCGTGGACCTTCACCCACGGGATCGGCTCGCCGCGGTCGAAGTAGTCCTTCATCTTCAGGACCCACTCCTTGTTGAGGCCGACGCTCGTGTGGCAGTTCATGCAGACGGCGGTCGAGGGGACGGTCGAGTGACGGCCCTTGTAGGCCATCGTGTGGCAGTAAACGCACGGGATGCCGAAGCCCCCGACGTTCACCTTCTCGCCCTTCTCGTTCGTCTGCCAGACGGGGGGGCCCGCCATGCGCGTGTGCCGGAAGAGGATGGGCTGGCGCGGCTCGTAGCCCTTGCGCGCGTTGCTCAACGCGTACGCGAGGGAGCCCGTCACCGCCGCTGCCACGAGCAGCGAGAGGATACGGACGGGCATTCTCCTTCCGTTCATTCGGGGGCCCTCCTTGTCGATTCGGCTTTCGTCGAAGGTGTCTCGGGTGGGGTCTTCCCGGCCGGCGCCGGGCGCCGCGGCTCCTCGTCGTCGAAGAGGATCCGCACGGCGGGGGTCTCCAGGTCGTCGAACTGCCCGGTCTTCGCGGCCCAGATGAAGAAGCCGACGGCGATGGCCGCGATCAGGAGCGCGAGCGGGAGGAGGACGAAGATCGTCTCCACGTCAGGCCTCCGCCGCCGCGGGCCGGGCGGCCCGGGCGAACGGGCGCGCGAGCGCCGAGGAAAGTACGACGGTGAGGGACGAGACCGGCATCAGGATCGCCGCCAGGAGCGGGCCGACGAAGCCGAGCAGCGCGAGCGTCCCGGCGGCGACGTTGTAGGCGAGGGAGAAGCCGAGGTTCCGGCGGACGACGGCCCGCAGGCGCCGCGCCCCGTCGAGGACCTCGAGCAGCGGGGCGATCCCCTCGCGCGTCAGGACGACGTCGGCGGCGACGATCGTCGCGCCCGTGCCGCCGTCGACGGCGATCTCGACGTCGGCGAGCGCGAGCGCCGCGGCGTCGTTCACGCCGTCGCCGACCATGACGACGGCGCCTTCGCGGCCGGGGTCGCCGACGAGCGCGGCGACGTGGTCGCGCTTGGCTTCGGGCGTCCGGCCGCCGAGGGCGTCCTCCGC
>JBDIBE010000451.1:0-2847 GCA_039812785.1 Thermoanaerobaculia bacterium
GTGTTGCCGGCCGATCTCCAGGATCTCGCTGCGACGCTCCCGAAGAGTCGCAAGTGTCCAGCGCGTCATCGCGTAGGAATCTTACCAGCCCCTTCGCGGGCTCTTGGGCCGACCGAGGGGGCAAAGCGCGTCGCGCCAAGCCGCGTCCCATGAAAGGAACGGGGCGGGCCTTTCGGCCCGCCCCGCAAGAGGATTCCGGGATCGGGGAGGGTCTACTTCTTCTTGCCGGCTTCCGCCGCGACGGCGACGGGGGCGACCGCCTCGACGGGGGCGATGCCGAGCTTCTCGCGGATCCTGTTCTCGATCTCGAGGGCGATGTCGGCGTTGTCGCGGAGGAAGGCCTTGGCGTTCTCGCGCCCCTGGCCGATCCGGAGGTCGCCGTAACTGAACCAGGCGCCGCTCTTCTCGACGACCTTGTGCTCGACGCCGAGGTCGATCAGCTCGCCGGTCTTGGAGATCCCCTCGCCGTAGCCGATGTCGAACTCGGCGGCCTTGAACGGCGGGGCGACCTTGTTCTTGACGACCTTGACCTTCGTCCGGCTGCCGACGACCTCGTCGCCGTCCTTGATGGAGTTGATCCGGCGGATGTCGAGGCGGACCGACGAGTAGAACTTCAGAGCCCGGCCGCCCGTCGTCGTCTCGGGGTTGCCGAACATGACGCCGATCTTTTCGCGGATCTGGTTGATGAAGATGAGGCAGGTGCCCGACTTGGAGACGACGGCCGTCAGCTTGCGAAGGGCCTGCGACATGAGGCGGGCCTGCAGGCCGACCATCGCGTCGCCCATCTCCCCCTCGAGCTCGGCCTTCGGGACGAGCGCGGCGACGGAGTCGACGACGACGACGTCGACGGCGGCGGAGCGGACGAGCGCCTCGGCGATCTCGAGCGCCTGCTCGCCGGAGTCGGGCTGGGAGACCATGAGGTTGTCGACGTCGACGCCGAGCTTCCTCGCGTACTCGGCGTCGAGCGCGTGCTCGGCGTCGATGAAGGCGGCGAGGCCGCCGCGCCGCTGGGCCTCGGCGACGATGTGGAGCGTGAGGGTCGTCTTGCCCGACGACTCGGGGCCGTAGATCTCGATGACGCGGCCCCGCGGCACGCCGCCGATGCCGAGGGCGGCGTCGAGGTTGATGGAGCCGGTCGAGATCGCCTGGATCGCCTCCTGCGGCTTGTCGCCGAGGCGGACGCAGGCGCCCTTCCCGAACTGGCGGTCGATCTGCTGGAGCGCCTGCTCCAGAGCCTTGAGCTTTTCCTTCTCGATGGGGGGCATGCGGGTCCTCGCTTTCTGCGTGAAGACGGCGGATTATAGGAACCGGGCAGCGGGCGCGCGGACAGTTGATGTCCTTTCGAGCGCCGCGGCCGCCCGATCACGAAGGAGAGACGTGGAAGACGCTATCGCGGCGCCGCCCGCGGCGCAAGTCCCGTGGGCCGAGGTCTTTCGGAAGGCGCCCCTCTCCGCCCTCCTCGCGACCGGCCTCGGGACGGGCCTCCTCCCGAAGGCGCCCGGCACCTGGGGGAGCCTCCTCGCGGCCGGCCTTTCGGAGGGGCTCTTCGCCCTCGCCGGACTCCCCGCCGTCGCCTTCCTCGCCGCGGCCTCGACGGTCGCCGGCGTCCCGGTCGCCGGGCGGGTCGCGCGGCTGCGGGGAGAGAAGGACCCCTCGGAGATCGTCGTCGACGAGATCGCGGGGCAGTCGATCGCCCTCGCCCTCCTCCACGCCGCCCTTCCGGCCCCCGCCGAGACGCCGCTTCGCTGGGGCCTCGTCGCGCTCGCGTTCGCGCTCTTCCGTCTCTTCGACGTCGCCAAGCCCGGCCCGATCGACCGCGCCCAGGCGCTCCCGGGCGGGTGGGGCGTGATGGCGGACGACCTCCTCGCGGGGCTCCTCGCGGGAATCGCCGTGGCCGCCGGAGCGTTTCTCCTGCGGTGATCGACACGTCGCCGCTCGCCGGCCTCCGCCTGAGGCTGCGGCCGGAGGAGCCGCTCGCGCCGAGGACGACGTGGCGTATCGGCGGGCCGGCCCGGTTTTTCGCCGAGGTCGAGGACGCCGCCTCGCTCGCCTCTCTCCTCCGCTGGGCGCGCGCGGAAGGGCTCCCGGCGATCCCGCTCGGGAAGGGGTCGAACGTCCTCGTCCCCGACGAGGGGCTCGACGCGGTCGTCTTCGTCCTCTCGGGCGACCTCCTGGCGGCCTCCGTCGAGCCGCCGCTCGTCCGGGCCGGGGGCGGCGCCTCTCTCATGTCGCTCGCCGTGACCGCGCGGAACGCGGGCCTCGCCGGGACCGAAGGGCTCTCGGGGATCCCCTCGTCCGTCGGCGGTGCGGTGCGGATCAACGCCGGGGCCTACGGGACGGAAATCTTCGACCTCCTCGTCGACGTGACGCTCGTCACGCGCGTGGGGGAGGTCCGGGTCGTCGCGGCCGGGTCGATCCCTCACGGCTACCGCTGGTCGGCGCTCTGCGACGGGGACGACGTCGTCGCCGGGGCGACGCTCCGACTCCGCCCCGCGCCCCGCGAGGAGATCGACGCCCGGCTCGCCGAGGTGCGCGAGAAGAGGAAGAGGGCGCTCCCGACCGAGCCGAACGCCGGCTCGGTCTTCAAGAACCCGCCCGGCGACCACGCGGGGCGGCTCCTCGAGGCGTGCGGCCTGAAGGGGGCGCGCGTCGGCGGGGCGGTCGTCTCCGAGCGCCACGCGAACGTCATCGTGAATGGCGGCGGCGCCACGGCCTCCGACGTGCGGGCGCTCATGGCGCGGATGCGAAAGGCGGTTCTCGAGAAGTTCGGCGTCGCGCTCGTCCCGGAGGTGGAGGACCTCGGCCGCCTCGTCCCCAACCGGAACGTTTCGCGCTCCGTAGAATCCG
>JBDIBE010000452.1:0-2835 GCA_039812785.1 Thermoanaerobaculia bacterium
GGCTTACCTCCGGCCGTGTCGACGAGGCCGAGCTGGAACGTCTCCGGGGGGCGACGGCGCGGCACCTTCTCGCCGACCGGAACCCGGAGCGGCTGGAGGCGGTCGAGGCGGCGTGCCGGATGGTCCGCTGGATCGTCACCCGGGGAAGCCGTCGGACGGGATCGACGTTCTTCGCCCTCTGCCGGGAATTCGTCGACTCGGGCAGCTTCGTCGACGCGGGCCGCGAGCGGCTTGCGATCGCGGAGAGCGTCTCGGACCTCGCGACCGCCTATCGGGCCCTCCTGGCCCGCCTCGCGGAGCTGCGCGACGAGGAGAACCACGAGTTCGCCTCGGAGCTGACGAAGTGGTGTGCCGCGCCGGGAAGCTCGGATTCGGAGGTTCCCGTGGAGTCCGTCCTCCACAGGGTCGTCGTGCCGATCGCCCAGGGCCATCCCGTCCTTCTGGTCGTCCTGGACGGGATGAGCTACGGGGTCTTCCGCACCCTCGCGGCCGACCTTGCGGCCGCGGGTTGGCGGGAGTTGACTCCCCTGAACGTCGGCCGAAGGCTCTCGGCCATCTCGGCCGTCCCGTCGGTCACGGAGGCTTCGAGGGCCAGTCTCCTCTGCGGAATGCTCGTGACGGGCGGCAGCGCCGAGGAGAAGACCGGCTTTTCGAAGCAGCCCGGCCTCCTCGCGGCGTCCCGGGCCGGACGCCCGCCGGTACTCCTCCACAAGGCCGAGCTCGCCGGGCCGGGAGGCGCCGGTGTGTCGCCCCAGGCTCTCGAGAAGATCGAGAAACCGGAGAACCGGGTCGTGGGCGTCGTCCTGAACGCCGTCGACGACCATCTCCTCAAGGGAGACCAGCTGCACGTGAGGTGGTCTCTCGCGAACCTGCAGCCGCTCCGCGCGCTCCTCGAGGCCGCGGGCGCCGCAGGGCGCGTCGTCGTCCTGACCGCCGACCACGGCCACATCGTGGAACGGGATCTGGCCTGGCGCGCCGCGCCCGAGGCCGGGGAACGCTGGAGGCCCCCGACGTCGCCCGCGCTGCCCGACGAGGTCGTCATCGAAGGACCGCGAGTCGCTCCGGCGTTCGGGAAGCAGGTCATCGTCCCCTGGAGCGAGAGAGTCCGGTACGGACAGAAGAAGAACGGGTACCACGGCGGTGCGACGCCCCAGGAGATGGTCGTCCCCCTGGCGGTCTGGACCAACACGGAGGATCGCCCGGCCGGGTGGGACTTCCTCCCTGCCGACCGGCCCGAATGGTGGGACGCCGATGCGGGTTCCGCTGTAAAGGCGGCGCCGGCAGCACCGTCGAAGAAGGCCGCACCTGCGAAGGTTGAAACGAAGCTGCAGCTCGAGCTGCCGGTTTCCGCCGATCCGGACTGGATCGGGCGACTCGTCGCGTCGCCGGCGTTCGCGGACCAGAAGGCTCTCCACGGGCGCCTCCAGGCATCCGACGAGCACGTGCGCGCGCTTCTCTCGGCCCTCGAGGCCCTCGGGGGACAGGCCACGAAGAACGCCCTCAGCAGGAAGATGGAGCTTCCCCTCTTCCGGCTCTCGGGCCTGCTGCCGGCGGTGCGAAGGCTCCTCAACGTCGACGGCTACGCCGTCCTCGCCATCGACGACGCCTCCGAGACCGTGACGCTGAACCGCGACCTCCTCGAGGCGCAGTTCGGACTGCGCTGAAGAGAGGAGACGAGCGTGACGAGCCCGCAACGCCGAGCCGACATCCTCGACGCCCTCCGGCGCGGAACCGTGCCCCGGAACAGCCTCGACGTCCTGGCGGTGGGCCTCGACCGTTTCGAGACCGTCCTCGAGGAGGAGCTCTCACGGGTCCACTCCGGGGCGAGCGGCTTCAAGGCCGTTCGCGGAGAGTACGGGAGCGGCAAGACGTTCTTCGGCCGCTGGCTCCAGGAGAGGGCGCGCAAGCTCGGATTCGCCACGAGCGAGGTCCAGGTGTCCGAGACGGAGACCCCCCTCCACCAGCTGGGAACGGTCTACCGACGCCTCGTGGAGAGGCTCGCGACGGGGGACGTGCCCGAGAACGCGTTCCGGTCCGTGATCGACGGTTGGTTCTTCGCCCTGGAGCAGGACGTCCTCGCCGAGGGGCACCTGACCGCGGGCGACCACGAGGCCCTCCTCGAGGCGACGGCCGCCCTCATGGAGAAACGCCTCTCGGCGATCGGGCGCACGGCGCCGGCGTTCGCGGCCGCATTGAGGGCCTACCGGAGGGCCCTCGCGGACGGCGAGACGGACATGGCCGAGGGGCTCGCCGCCTGGCTCGCGGGCCAGCCGAACGTCGCCGCAAAGGTGAAACGCTACGCCTTCGTGAAGGGCGAGGTCGACCACTTCACGGCGATGGGATTTCTCCAGGGCCTCCTCGTCGTCCTTCGCGACTCGGGATTCTCGGGGCTCGTCTTCGTCCTCGACGAGGTGGAGACCCTTCAGCGGATGCGGGGGGACGTGCGGGACAAGGCGCTGAACGCTCTCCGGCAGCTCATCGACGAGGTGGACGGCGGGAGGTACCCCGGGCTCTACCTCGTCGTCACGGGGACCCCGGCGTTCTACGAGGGACCGATGGGCGCCCAGCGGCTCGCCCCGCTCGCCCAGCGCCTTCATGTCGACTTCTCGGGGGACCCGAGGTTCGACAACCCGCGCGCCGTCCAGATCCGGCTCCAGGGCTTCTCGCGACCCCTCCTCGAGGACGTCGGGCGAAAAGTGCGCGACCTGTTCGCCGAGGGAGCGAGCGGCGAGAGGCGGGTCCGGGAGCTCGCCGGGGACGACTACGTCTCGGCGCTCGCCTCGGCGGTGACGGGTGAGCTCGGGGGGAAGGTCGGCGTCGTGCCGAGGATCTTCC
>JBDIBE010000453.1:0-2818 GCA_039812785.1 Thermoanaerobaculia bacterium
GCTGCCGTCGCCGCGGCGGCCGCCGCCGCCTTCGTCGCGGCCGCCGCCCAGCGGCGGCTGATCGTCGACGAGGCGCTCGCGCTCCGGGCCGGCGTCCTTTCGCTCTCGGGCGTCCCTTCCGAGCCCGGCTTCGCGATGCCGTTCACGGCCCTCCTCGGGGCCCTCGGCCTTGGCGTTCCGGATCCGGGCCACGTCTTCCTGATCGCGCGGCTCCTCGTCTCCGTCGCCGTCCTCGCGGCCCTCGCGCTGTGTGCGGCGAAGGCGGACGGCCGCCCGGCCGTTGCGGCCGGAGCGGTCGTCGCGACGCTCGCGAGCGCGGCCTTCTTCGTCCACGGCCTCGAGTTCCGGTACGACGCCGCGATCCTCGTCCTCCTTCTCGCGGCGCTGCCGCTGCTGGTCCGCGGGACCCGCCGGGCCGACCTCGCGCTCGGGGTCGTGGCCGGGCTCCTCGCGGCGCACCACATCAAGGGGGTCTTCTTCGCGCTGGCGGTCGTGGCCTTCGGGCTGGCGCGCGGGGGCTGGCGACGGGCCGCGCCGCTGGCCGCCGGCCTCGCCGCGGCGATCTCGGGATGGCTGCTCGTCGCCGCCGCGGCCGGGATCCTCCCGGAGGTGTCCGGCCTCTACGCTTCCTACTTCGACCTTGCCGTCGGAACGGTGCGCCGGAGCCCCTGGGCCGTCCTCGGCCCGAGCCTGCGGCGGGACGCGGCCTGGTGGGCGCTCGCGACGGCCTCGGTCCTCGCGTCCCTCGCCGTTCTGCCGGGGCTCTCGGCGGAGCAGCTGCGGCGATCTCCCGACGCCTGGGCTCTCGGCCTGGCGGGGGTGTCGTTCTCGTTCCCGTTCTTCCATCCCCATCCGTTTCCCTACATGCTCGCCCTGCCCACACCGTTCGTCGCCTTCCTCGGCGCCCGCAGGCTCGCCGCCGCGAGCAGGAGCGTGCGAACGGGCGCGGGGCTCGGTGCGGCGGCGGTCCTCGCGCTCCAGCTGGCGGCGGGACCCACGCCCTTCGCGGCACACTCCGCTTCCTTCCTCTCGCCGCGCGCGACGCAGGTGGAGCCGCTCCGCTGGCTGAGGTCGCACGCGAGGCCGGGGGACAGGGTCCTCGACCCTTCGGGCCTCGCCTATTTCCTCCCTCCGTGCACGGCGCAGTGGTACGTCGACTCCGTCTTCGAGCCTCGCGCGCGCACCGGGGCGTGGATGACGGATCTCGGAGGCGCCGACCTGTCGGGGTGTCCCTGGCTGGTCCTCACGTACCGCCTCGAGATGCTGCCCGGCGACGCACGTTCCCGGATTCGGCGGGAGTACCGGCCCGCGCACGCCGGGATCGCCCTGCACGGCGGGGATTCCCGGTGGAGAGGTCCGGGCCTCGGCGGGCCGGCCGCGGCCTCCGGTCTCCAGACCTTCTGGTGACGGCGGCCTCCGGGGCGCCTACGGGTCGTCCTCGCCCCTCCCGTGAATCCGGAGGACGGTCCCCTCGAGCCGGAAGGCCCAGCCGTTCCCGGCCAGGACGAGGTCGAGCGCCTGGTCCCAGGGGACGTCCCGCAGGGAGGCGGTGACCGTCCCCCGGAAGCGCGCGGGAGCGACGATGGAGAGGCCGCGCCCCGCGGTCAGGCTCCGGACGACCTCGGCGAGGTCGGCGTCCTTCACGTCGAGCGAGACGGGCGTCCCCGCGAACCGGGCGGCCCCGGAGGGAGGTGCGTCGAGCGGACGAGGGGAGCGAGCCTCGGCTTCGCGCTCGTCCCCCCAGAAGAACGTCATCGCCTCGGCGAGCCGCGCGCGCCAGGACCCCCAGCTGTGCCCCTCGGGGACCTCGCGGTACTGCACCTGCTGGCGGCGCGAGAGCGCGCCCCGGAGGCGGCGGGTGAGGGAGAGGAGGTCGAAGCCGTGGAACGCGGCCTCGAACGTCCCCGCGTCGAGGTGGAAGCGGACGCTCCCCGAGGGGAGCCGGGAGAGGTCCGCGAGGAGCGCGTCGAAGCCTCCGTCCGCGCCTCCTCCCGTCGACTGGGCGCCGCACCGTCCGAAGGCGCCCGGGCGGCGTGCGGTGACGGAGAGCGCGGCGAAGCCCCCGAGCGAAGCGCCCATCACGCCGCGCCCGGCCGCGTCCTTCCGGACCGGCCAGCGCGCTTCGACGTGCGGAACGAGCTCGTCGACGAGGAAGCGCTCGAACGCCTCGCTCCGCTCGTACTCGGCGCGCCGGTCCACGGGCGGGACGAGGACGAGGGCGATCGGCGGGATCGCCCTCGCGGCGATGAGGTTCCCGACGACGACGTGCGCCTTCGCGAAGTCGCGGTAGTCGGCGCCGTCGAGGAGGTAGAGGGCGGGGAGCGGCCGCGCGGCCCCGGGGAGCGCGGGCGCCCAGACGTAGGCGCGCCGGGTGCCGCCCAGGGCCCGGCTCTCGACCGTCACCTCCGTGAAGGCCCCCTTCACCGTCGCGGGCCCAGGCTCGACCTCGGCGGGCGGGACGTAGGCGGGGGTCCTGAGCTCGGAGTTGGGGCCGTAGCCCCCGGTCATCGTCCGGGGGTTCCACGGGTCGAGGGCCCACTCCGTTCCCGAGACGACGAGCTTGTAGTCGAGACGTGCGCCGTCCGGGACGTCGACCTCGAGGACGTGGAGGTCCGTGCCGGCGAGCCTTTCGAGCGGCTGGTCGGAGGTGCTCCAGCCGTTCATGTCGCCGGCGAGGAAGACCCTCTCGGCGGGGGAGCGGAACGCGAAGAGGGCGCGGACGCGTCCGGGCGGCGAGCCGGGCGTGAGGAGCGGCGTCGTCGCGCGGGAGGCGCAGGCGGCGAAGCTCCCGGCGAGGGCGGCCCGCGAGGCGTCGTCC
>JBDIBE010000454.1:0-2788 GCA_039812785.1 Thermoanaerobaculia bacterium
GTCCGCGTGGGCGCCGGGGGCGGCCTCAAGGTCTTCGCCGACGGCGCGCTCTGGGAGGCCCGGAGCGCCGTTCCCCTCAACGACGGGCAGCTCGTGGAGATCACGGGGGTCGACGGCCTGACCGTCCTCGTGAAGCCCTCCGCACGGAGCGAAAAGACATGAACATGCTTCCGAACCCCCTCTTCATCGCGGCGATCTTCGTCGTCGTCTTCTTCCTCTCGAAGTGGGTGAACATCCTCAACGAGTACGAGAGGGCCGTCACCTTCTGGCTCGGCCGCCTCGCGCCGGCGCCGAAGGGGCCCGGGCTCACGCTGATCTTCTGGCCCTTCGAGACGATGGTCCGTGTCGACCTGCGGACGATCACCCTCGACGTCCCGCCGCAGGACGTCATCACGCGGGACAACGTCTCGGTGAAGGTGAACGCGGTCGTCTATTTCCACGTGATGGACCCGGCGAAGGCGATCGTGAAGGTCGCGAACTACATGTACGCGACCTCCCAGCTCGCCCAGACGACGCTCCGCTCCATCCTCGGGCAGGCCGCGCTCGACGAGCTCCTTTCCGAGCGCGAGAAGCTGAACGAGAGCCTCCAGGAGATCCTCGACAAGCACACCGACCCGTGGGGGATCAAGGTGACGATGGTCGAGGTGAAGGCCGTCGACCTCCCGATCGAGATGCAGCGCGCCATGGCCAAGCAGGCCGAGGCCGAGCGCGAGAAGCGCGCCAAGATCATCCACGCCTCGGGCGAGTTCGAGGCCTCCAAGCAGCTCGCCGACGCCGCCCACGTCATCGCGTCCGAGCCCGCCTCGATGCAGCTGCGCTACCTGCAGACGCTCACCGAGATCGCCGCCGAGAAGAACTCCACGATCCTCTTCCCGGTGCCGATCGAGATGATGGCCCTCCTCGGCCAGAAGCTCTCGAAGGACGTGAAGTGACCGAAGAGAAGGACGGACCGGTCCACTACCAGGTCTCCGTCACCGGCCGGCAGGCCGCGGCGTTCTTCCTCGTCCTCCTCGGCGCCCTCGGGCTCTCGTTCTTCTTCGGGATGAAGACGGGGGCCGCCGCGAAGCGCGGCCCCGACCCGATCTCGGCCCTCCCGGCCCAGGCCGACGTCGCGGTGCCGGCGGCCGAGGCCGCCGGGGAGGGGCTTCGCGCGACGCCGGTCCCGACGGAGGCGCCGATCGGCTTCGACGCCCCGACGAAGTCCGAGCCCCCCGCGGCGACGGAGCCGGCGGCGAGGACCGAGCCCCGGGCCGAGGAGCCGAAGCCGGTCGTGAAGGAAGCCCGTCCCGAGCCGACGGAGCCTCCCGCGCCGAAGGCGGAGAGCCCGAAGGCCGCCCCGGCGAAGGCCGAGGCCCCGAAGGCGGCAGCCGCCGAGGAGGGGCCCTTCTGGGTCCAGGTCCTCGTGACGAAGAGCGCCCAGAAGGCCGACGGCCTCGCCAAGAAGCTGAAGGCCGACGGCTTCAAGCCCGACGTCGCGCTCGTCCCCGGAAAGCAGGGGCTCTTCCGCGTCCGCGTCGGCCCGTACGCCGACAGGCCGAAGGCGGAGGCCGGCGCGAAGAAGGTCGAGAAGCTCGAGAAGCTCGACACGACGATCGTCCCCGCCGGGAAATGAGCCGCCCGCTCCCGGTGCGCGGCGAGCCCGCGCTCCCCGCGTGGATCCGCGAGCGGAAGGTGAAGCTCTCGGGCCTCCACGAGCTGAAGAAGCTGATGCGGACGCGCGGCCTCCACACCGTCTGCGAGGAGGCGCGCTGCCCGAACCGGAGCGAGTGCTTCGAGCGGAAGACGGCGACGTTCCTCGTCGCGGGGGACGTCTGCACGCGCGCCTGCGGCTTCTGCAACGTGACGTCGGGGCGCCCCGCGCCGCTCGACCCGGAGGAGCCCGCGAACGTCGCCCGCGCCGTGGCCGAGATGGGGCTCGAGCACGTCGTGATCACCTCCGTCGACCGCGACGACCTCCCCGACGGCGGCGCGGCCCACTGGGCCCGCGTCGTCGGCGCGGTGAGGGCGCTCGAGCCGCGCCGCACGGTCGAGGTCCTGACGCCCGACTTCCAGGGCGACGCCGCCGCGATCGACCTCGTCGCGGACGCCCGCCCCGACGTCTTCAACCACAACGTCGAGACCGTGCCGCGTCTCTACCCGGCGGTGAGGCCGAAGGCCGTCTTCGAGCGCTCCGTCGCGCTGCTCCGGCGCGTCAAGGAGAGGCGCCCGGAGACGGTCGCCAAGTCGGGGCTGATGCTCGGCCTCGGCGAGGAGGACGCCGAGGTCCTCGAGGTCTTCCGCGCGCTCCGCGCCGCCGGCGTCGACGTCGTCACCGTCGGTCAGTACCTCCGTCCCGCGGCCTGGAACCTCCCGGTCGTCTCGTACGCCCCGCCCGAGCGCTTCGAGGCGCTCCGCGAGGCGGGGGAGGCGATGGGCTTCTCCTACGTCTTCGCCGGGCCTTTCGTCCGCTCGAGCTACCGGGCCGAGGAGGCGCTCGCCGAGTCGGCGCGGCGCCGGGCCTGACTCTCGTGCGGCTCCTTCCCGAGAGCCCGCGCGCCCGGATCGGGGCGGCGCTCCTTTCCGGCGTCCTCCTCGGGCTCGCATTCCCGAACGCCTCGCTCGTCCTTCTCCTCCCGGTCGCGCTCGTCCCGCTCGTCCTCGCCCTCGACGGCCTCCCGGCGCGGCGCGCCGCGCTCCTCGGCGGGCTCTTCGGCGCCGCCTTCTGGCTGACGGTGATGCCGTGGATCTTCCACGTCGTCCACCGATTCGGGGGGGTCTCCGTACCCCTCGCCCTTCTCGCGCTCCTTCT
>JBDIBE010000455.1:0-2780 GCA_039812785.1 Thermoanaerobaculia bacterium
GAGGACCTCCTCTCCGTCCACGACGGCTACTACGTCGGCCACGTGGAGACCCTGAGCGCGGGCGGGGAGGTCCCCGACGCGAGGAGCTACGGCCTCGGCACCCCCGACACGCCCGCCTTCGCGGGGATGGACGAGGCGGCCCGGTGGCACGTGGGGGGGACGCTCCTCGGCGCGCGCCGGATCCTCGAGGGGACGGACCGGCGAGTCCTCCAGCTCGGGGGCGGGCTCCACCACGCGCGGCGGAACTTCGCCTCGGGCTTCTGCGTCTACAACGACCTCGCGATCGCGATCCGCTCGCTGACGCGGCAGGGCCTCTGGGTCGCCTACCTCGACATCGACGTCCACCACGGCGACGGCGTCCAGCAGATCCTCTACGAGGACAAGCGGGTCATGACGATCAGCCTGCACGAGTCGGGGAAGTACCTCTTCCCCGGGACGGGCGAGGTCCACGAGCTCGGCTCGGGCCTCGGCCGCGGGCTGAAGCTGAACGTCCCCCTCGAGCCGCTCACCGAGGGGGAGAGCTACCTCGAGGCGCTCGAGGCGGTCGTCCCTCCCGCCCTCGCGCACTTCGGGCCCGCCGTCCTCGTCGTGCAGGCGGGGGCGGACGCCCACTACGACGACCCGCTCGCCGACCTGATGCTCACGACGCGCGACTACGAGAAGGTCTTCCGCCGCGTCCTCGACTGGGCGGCGGCGTACACCGCGGGGCGCGTCCTCTTCACGCTCGGGGGGGGCTACTCGCTCCGCTCCGCGCCGCGGGTCTGGACGATCCTCTGGCTCGTGCTGAACGACCTGCCGGTCCCGGAGGACCTGCCGCCCGACTGGGTCTGGCGCTTCAGCCACGTCCTCGGCCCGCAGCCCCCGCTGGAGCTCCACGACCCCTCGCCGCTCCGCGTCGACATCCCGAAGCGCGCGGAGATCCGCCACCGGA
Source organism: Thermoanaerobaculia bacterium (assembly GCA_039812785.1). GTDB lineage: Bacteria > Acidobacteriota > Thermoanaerobaculia > UBA5066 > UBA5066 > UBA5066. Next base: position 932 of record JBDIBE010000455.1, read on the forward strand.
ACCTCCAGGTCGCGGAACGCCTCCTCGAGGCGGCGCGCCCCTACTGGCTCTGACGAAATGCGGCGGCCCGCGCGGCGCGGCCACCTATAATTTTCTGCCCCATGTTCCGCATCATTCCCGACGGGAGGAGCTTCAGCGAGTACGCGCTCCTGCGCGACGGCGACAGCGTCCTCCTGCGCGTCGCCGGGCCGGACGACGTCCCCGCGGTCGAGGCGCTCATGCGGGGCGTCTCGCGCCACAGCCTCCAGATGCGCTTCATGGGCGCCGTCGCCTACGTCTCGAGGAGCGCGATCGAGTTCATGTGCATGGGCGACCCGCGCGACAGGCTGAGCCTCCTCGCCATCGTCGGGCAGGGGCCCGGCGCGCGCGTCATCGCCATCGGCAACTACGTCTCCCTCGGCGTCGGCGGCAAGGCCGAGGTGGCGTTCCTCGTCCACGACGACTTCCAGGGGCGCGGGATCAGCACCCTCCTCCTCGAGCGGCTCGCGGGGATCGCGGCGGGCTCCGGCTTCATCGGGTTCGAGGCCGAGGTCCTCTACGAGAACCAGCCGATGATCGACGTCTTCCGCGACTCGGGGTTCGAGGTCTGCCAGGCCGAGGGAGGCGGGGGCTGCATCCACGTCCAGTTCCCGGTCTCGGGCCTCGCGTCGCTCCGGGAGCGGGCGGACCTGCGCGACCGGATCGCCGCGGCGAACTCCCTCGTCCCGCTCCTGAAGCCGCGCGCCGTGGCGGTCGTCGGGGCCTCGCGCGACCCCGCGGCCGTCGGGAGCATGATCTTCCGCGCGATCCTCCGCGGGGGCTTCACGGGCACGGTCTACCCCGTGAACAACCAGACGGCCTCCGTGCAGGGCGTCCGCGCCTACCCCTCGGTGACGGAGCTCCCCGAGCGCGCCGACCTCGCCGTCGTCGCCGTCCCGGCCGCGAAGGTCGTGGAGGTGGCGGAGGAGGCCCTCCGCGCGGGGACGAAAGGGCTCCTCGTCCTCACCTCGGGCTTCGCCGAGAGCGGGCCGGAGGGGTCGGCCACTCAGCAGGAGCTCGTGAGGCTCGTCCGCTCACACGGCGCCCGGCTCGTCGGCCCGAACTGCCTCGGGGTGATGAACACCCACCCCGAGACCAGCCTGAACGCGAGCCTCGCGCCGGAGCTCGTCCCGCAGGGGCGGATCGGCTTCTTCTCGCATTCGGCCGCGCTCGGGCTCGTCATCCTCAACTACGCCGCCGAGCGCGGCCTCGGCTTCTCGACGTTCGTCTCGGCGGGCAACCGGGCCGACGTCTCGGGGAACGACCTCCTCCAGTACTGGGAGGAGGACGCCTCGACCGACCTCGCCCTCCTCTACCTCGAGACGTTCGGCAACCCGCGCCGCTTCGCCCGCGTCGCGCGGCGCCTCTCGTACAAGAAGCCGATCCTCTGCGTGAAGAGCGCCCGCAGCCGGGCCGGCCGCGCCGCGGCGCGCGCCCACATCGGGGCGGTCGCGATGAGCGACACGAACGTCGACGTCCTCTTCCGGCAGGCGGGCGTGATCCGCGCCGAGACGCTCGAGGAGATGTTCGACGTCTCGCTCCTCCTCGCGAACCAGCCCCTCCCGCGCGGCAACCGGGTCGCGATCATCAGCAACTCCGGCGGGGTCCTGACGATCTGCGCGGACGCCTGCGACGCGAACGGCCTCACGGTGACCGGCACGGGCGCCGTCGACCTCGGGGCCCTCGCGACGGTCGAGGAGTACGAGAAGGCGGTGCAGGAGGCGGTCGAGCACGACGACGTCGACGCCCTCGTCGTCATCTTCGCGTGCATCGGCGGCTGCGACCCGAAGGTCGTCGGGCGCGGCATCCGCAGGGGCGTCCTCCGCGGCGA
>JBDIBE010000456.1:0-2776 GCA_039812785.1 Thermoanaerobaculia bacterium
GGGCGAGGCGCTCCTCGTCGCGGCGGTTCCCGAGGCGGACGTGGTGGTGGTCCGCGACGGCGCGCGCCGCGTACCAGGCGGCCGTCCCCCGCGGCTCCTCCGTGCCGGGCGGGTGGAGGAGGACGAGCTCGACGCGGGCGGGGAGGGCGAGCGCCGCGAGGCGCTTCTCGACCTCGCGGGTCGCGGGCCCGGCCGAGGCGTCGGCGACGAGGAGGATCCGGTCCGCGCGGCGGACGCACCGTTCGGTCCAGGTCGTCCACTCGGGGTCGGCGGAGAGGACGAGGTGCTTCGTCCGGTCCTCGAGCTCGCGGAGGGAGACGTCGGCCGCGAGGCCGAGCGGGCCCGACATCGGCGTCGTCGCGGCGCCGGGCCGGCCGTGCCTCTCGTCGAACGCCGCGGCGTCGAGATGGAGCGTCTCTCCGAGCGCGGCGAGCCTCTCCGCGAGGGTCCGGGCGAGGCCCGTCGTCGACTCCGAGGGCGTGATCGGGAGGACGGCGTACGTCAGGCCCGACGTCGCCGCGGCCCGGTTCGGCCTGGGGTTCGGGTTCGCCTGCCGCTCGGCGACGATCGCCGCGACGCGCAGGAGAGCCTCGGGATGGCGGAGCGCGAAGGCGCGGAACGCCTCGCGCGGGAGGCGCAGGACGTCGGTGTCCCGCAGGGCGATGACGGTGGCGGACCGGGGGAGCTCGGTGAGGAGGCCGAGCTCGCCGACGGTGCTGAACGCGCCCGTCTCGCGGACGACGCTCTCGGAGCCGTCGGGGCCGCGCACGGCCGTGCGGAGCCGCCCGGTCACGACGACGTAGAGGGCGTCGCTCGGCTCTCCCTGGCGGAGGAGCACCTCGCCGGCCGGGACGTGCCGCCACTCGACGACCTCCTCGAGCTCGCGGAACGCCTCGGGGTCGCGGAGGCCGAAGAGGTCCTCCCAGACGCGCAGGAGCTGGCCGCGCCGGAGCCGCGGGCCGATCTCGGCGGTGAGGCGGGAGGCGACGCCCGGGAAGCGCCGGGTCAGCTCGTCGAAGCCCTCGCGGGAGAGGCGGACGAGCTCCCCGTCCTCGAGGGCGGCGACCGTCGCGGAGCGGGGCTGTCCGGTCAGGACCGCCATCTCGCCGGTCCAGTCGCGCGGCCCGAGCTCGCCGAGCTTCACCTCGGTCCCCGCGGGGCCCGCGCCCGTCACGAGCAGCCGCCCGCTCTTCACGACGAACAGGGCGTCGCCCGGGTCTCCCCGGCGGAAGAGGACCTCGCCGGCCGCGACGCGCACGCCGGAGACGAGCGCGTCGACCTCGGCGCGATCAGCGTCGGGCAGGGCGTCGTACTCCGGGTAGTCGAACAGAACGGCGCCGTCGCCGGACCGGGCGGCTCTGGTGTGCATCTCGTCTTCCTCCGTGGCGGGAATGCGCCGCAGGGGCGCGTTTGCGCGGAAGGTACCAGATGAGATCGGTTCGCGGAAATTGCCGTGTCGGCTCGCGGCCGACGGAGAGTACTGCCGTCGCAGAATAGAAAATCAAGACCTGACCCCACGGCCGTGTGACCCCACGGCCGTGACGAAGGTGAATCAGGGGGAATGAGGCGTTTGCGTCAGGGCGGCGGGCGGGAACCGGACCAAATTGGATCTCATCTTCGAGCGGGGGAGGAGCGGGCCGGAGATGAGTCGACCCATGGGTCATGGTCTACACCTCGTACGGATGGCGGGGCTCTTCCTGGCGGGCATCGTCCTCTTCGTCATCGCCCGGAAGGCGTTCGTCCCCGATGGGTTCGGGGAGCTCGGGCACTTCCGCACGGGGGCCCTCGCCGACAACATGGCGCGCAAGCCCGTCTTCGCGGGGCGGACGGCCTGCGGCGAGTGCCACTCCGACGAGCCGGACCGCTTGAAGGCGGGCCCTCACGCGAAGGTCGGCTGCGAGGCGTGCCACGGCGCCCTCGGCCGGCACGCGTCCGGCGAGTCGGAGGACAAGCCGGCCCTGCCCGACGCCGGGAAGCTCTGCCTCGTCTGCCATCGGCAGAGCGTGAGCAAGCCGGCCGGCTTCCCGCAGGTCGACCCGAAGGACCACATGGACGGGAGCGGCGACTGCATCGGCTGCCACGACCCGCACGCGCCCGACAAGGAGCCCCCGGCGAAGCCCGCACCCGACAAGGAAGTGAAGAAGCCATGAGCACCGACCGCCGGCAGTTCCTCTCGGGGCTCGGGAAGCTCCTCGTCCTGACGCCCGCTGCGGCCGCCGCGTGGGAGTACCTCGAGGCGGGGAAGCCCGCCGAGGCGCCCGGCTACCGCACCGCCGACCACTGGTGGGCGATGGAGATCGACATCGAGAAGTGCATCGGCTGCGGGAACTGCGTGAGGGCCTGCAAGACCGAGAACGACGTCCCGCTCGAGCCGTTCTACTTCCGCACCTGGGTCGAGCGCTACCACGTCCCCGAGGGCGTCTCGGAGCACCCCGAGGTCGACTCGCCGAACGGGGGCTACGACGGCTTCCCGGAGCGCTACCGCGCGGGCGACGGGGCCAAGAGCTTCTTCGTCCCGAAGCTCTGCAACCACTGCGCCGACTCGCCCTGCACCCAGGTCTGCCCGGTCGGCGCGACGTTCGACAGCCCCGACGGCGTCGTCCTCGTCGACAAGACGTACTGCCTCGGCTGCCGCTACTGCGTCCAGGCCTGTCCCTACGGCTGCCGCTTCATCGACCCGAGGACGAACACCGTCGACAAGTGCTCGCTCTGCTACCACCGGATCACGAAGGGGCTGACGACGGCCTGCTGCGAGAGCTGCCCCACGGGCTCCCGC
>JBDIBE010000457.1:0-2771 GCA_039812785.1 Thermoanaerobaculia bacterium
TTCGACTTCGGCTGGTTCCGCGACCAGATGTGCACGATCGCCTGCCCCTACGGGCGGCTGCAGAACGTCATGGCCGATCAGTACACCATCCTCGTCGCCTACGACGAGAAGCGCGGCGACCCGAAGGTGAAGGTGAAGGACCGGGTCGCCGGCGTCCCCGCGGGCGACTGCATCGCCTGCCGAAGCTGCGTGAACGCCTGCCCGACGGGGACCGACATCCGTCGCGGCCTCCAGCCCGAGTGCATCGGCACGGCGCAGTGCGTCGACGCCTGCGACGAGGTGATGACCGCCCAGGGCAAGCCGATCGGGCTCATCAAGTACACCTCCGAGCGCGAGCAGAAGGGGGGCGTCCGCCGCGTCTGGCGGCCCCGGAACATCCTCTACCTCGTCCTGCTGACGATCGCCTGGGGGACGCTCGCGGTCCTCGTCCTGACGCGCGGCGACGCCCTCGTCGAGGTCCTCCGCGGCGGGCGCGAGCCGTACCGGCTCCTGCCGAACGGGCAGGTGGCGAACCAGCAGCGGATGAGGATCACGAACCAGCTCGACGCGAGGCAGACGTTCCGGATCGAGGTCCTGGCGCCGAAGGGGGCGAGCCTCGTCCTCTCCGAGGACCCCGTCGTCGTCGAACCCTCCGAGCTCGTCACGCTGAACGCCGTCACGACGGTGCCCCAGGGCGTCTTCGACGACGGTCAGGTCCCGGTCCGCTACCTCGTCACCTCCGACCGGGGCTTCCGGAAGGAGGTCGAGTTCCTCCTCCTCGGGCCCTACGGCGACGAGGAGTCGCACACGGAGTCGAAGTGAAGATCCTCCGGCTCATCTCCGAGTACCGCTGGCCGATCTACATCGGAGGGCTCCTCACGATGTCGATCGTCGCCTGCGCGGTCCTCGTCTGGGTCGCGACGCGACCCGACGTCCCGCGGCCGATCAAGGGGTACTACGAGGCCGCCCGGGCGTGGGACGCCGACGAGGCGGTCGAGGAGGCGAGCCGCCAGCTCGGCTGGACCGTCCGGTACGAGCTCCCGTCGGGCGTCCCCCACTTCCCCGGCATGCCGCGCCCGGTCGACGTCCGCGTCGCCGACCGCGAGGGAAACCCCGTGACGGGCCTCGCCGGGCGCCTCTTCGCGATCCGCCCCTCCGACGGCCGCCTCAGCCGCGACGCCGCGCTCGTCGAGCTGCCGCAGGCGGCCGGGAGCTACCGGACGCTCGTCCTCATGGACCAGCCCGGGGCGTGGGAGCTGCGGATCGACACGAAGAAGGAAGCCCTCCGCTTCGTCCACGCCGCCCGGATCGACGTCGCCCCCGACGCCCCCGCGGAGGGCCCGGCGAAGTGAACCCGCCCCGCGACGACCGCCGGCTGAGCGCCGCCCCCGCGGCGTGCGCCCACTGCGGCCTCGCGGTCCCGCCGGCCCTCGTGCGCGAGGGGGAGGCCGAGCAGTTCTGCTGCAACGGCTGCCGGCAGGTCCACGCCCTCGTGAAGGAGTGGGGCTTCGACCAGTACTACCGCCTCGTCGACCAGCAGCGAGGCGCCCTCGAGCCGGCGAAGGTGACGGGGCGGAGCTTTACGGACTTCGACGACCCGGGCCTCCAGGGCGAGGCGACGGAGGCCGCCGGGGCGGACCGCTGCCGGACGCGCCTCTACCTCGAGGGGGTCCACTGCGCGGCGTGCGTCTGGCTCGTCGAGAAGCTGCCGGCCGCCCTCCCGGGCGTCGACGAGGTCCGCCTCAACCTCGGGAGCGCCGTCGCCGAGGTGACCTGGCGCCCGGGGGCCACCCGGCTCTCCGCCGTCGCGCGCGCCCTCGACCGCCTCGGCTACACGCCGCACGTCCACCGCGCGGGGCGCGTTCAGGAGGCGCGGAGGGCCGAGGACCGGATGGCGCTCGCGCGCCTCGGAGTCGCCGCGGCCTGCGCGATGAACCTCATGTTCCTCCACGGGGCGCTCTACGCGGGCGAGTACGACGGGATGGCCTCGCCCTACGAGGCCTTCTTCCGCTGGCTCTCCTTCGCGGTCTCCGTCCCCGTCCTCGGCTTCTCGGCGCGCCCCTTCTACCAGACCGCGATCGCGGGCCTGAAGGCGCGGATGGTCCACATCGACCTCCCCGTCGCCCTCGCGCTCACCGCCGCCTTCGCCGCGAGCGCCGTGAACGTCCTCCGCGGGAGCGGCCCGCTCTGGTTCGACTCCCTCGCGATGCTCGTCGCGGCCCTCCTCGGCGCCCGGCAGGTGCAGCGGGGCGCCCAGCGCGCCGCCCTCGAGCGGGCCGACTCGCTCCGCGGCGTCGCGTTCCTCGAGTTCGCGCGGCGCCTCGCGGGGGACGGCCCCGACGCCCCGGCCGTCGAGGTGCCGATCGCCGCGCTCTCCCCCGGCGAACGCGTCGAGGTGAGGTCGGGCGAGCTCGTCCCCGTGGACGGCGTCGTCCTCGCCGGGCGCTCCTCGCTCGACAACGCCGTCCTCACGGGCGAGGCGGCCCCCCAGCCCGTGAAGGAGGGGGACCCCGTGAACGCCGGCGCCACGAACCTCGGGGCCCGGCTCGTCGTCCGCGTCGACGCCGCCGGCGAGAAGACCCGCGTCGGCGCGCTCCTCGCGATCGTGCAGGAGGCGCTCTCGAGGAAGCCGGCGCTCCTCGCCGCGACCGACGTCCTCGCCCGCCGCTTCGTCCAGTCGCTCCTCGTCCTCGCCGCCGTGACGGGCCTCGCCTGGCTCGGGCGCGGGCCGGAGGTCGCTCTCGAGCGCGTCGTCGCGCTCCTCGTCGTCGCCTGCCCCTGCGCGCTCGGGC
>JBDIBE010000458.1:0-2770 GCA_039812785.1 Thermoanaerobaculia bacterium
GTGTCTTCGGCATCTACGGCCACCCGGACGCCGCGAACCTGACCTATCTCGGCCTCTACGCCCTCCAGCACCGCGGGCAGGAGGCGGGGGGGATCGCCGCCTGGAACGGGAAGCGGATCGGCGTGGAGAAGGGGATGGGCTACGTCGCCGACCTCTTCGACGAGACCCGCCTCGCGCGCCTCCCCGGCCGTTCCGCGGTCGGCCACGTCCGCTACTCGACGGCGGGCGGCTCGCTCCTCGAGAACGCCCAGCCCATCGTCTACAACACCAACAAGGGCCCCCTCGCCGTCGCGCACAACGGGAACCTCGTGAACGCCGACGAGCTCCGCGCCGAGCTCGAACAGGAGGGGTCGATCTTCACGACGACCTCCGACACCGAGGTCTTCCTCCACCTCATCGCCCGCTCGAGGGCCGAGAGCCTCGTGGAGGCCCTCCGCGACACGCTCGCGCGCGTCCGCGGCGCCTACTCGGTCGTCCTCCTCGCGGGGGAGAAGGTCCTCGCGGCCCGCGACCCGCAGGGCTTCCGGCCTCTGACGATCGGCCGCCTCGGCGACGCCTGGCTCGTCGCCTCCGAGACGTGCGCCTTCGACCTCCTCGACGCCGAGCCGGTCCGCGACGTCGAGCCGGGGGAGATCGTCATCCTCGACGCGGGGGGGGTCGCCTCCTCCTCGTTCGCGATGGGGCGCCGGACGGCCTTCTGCGTCTTCGAGCACGTCTACTTCGCGCGCCCCGACTCGAGCGTCTTCCACCGCTCCGTCGCCGAGTCGCGCCGCGCCTTCGGGCGACGGCTCGCGCGCGAGCACGCCGTCGCGGCCGACGTCGTCGTCCCGGTCCCCGACTCGGGCGTCTTCGCCGCCCTCGGCTACGCCGAGGAGAGCGGCATCCCGTACGGGATGGGGCTCGTCAGGAACCACTACGTCGGGCGGACCTTCATCGAGCCGAAGCAGTCGATCCGGAACTTCGGCGTGAAGGTGAAGCTGAACCCCGTCCGCTCCGTCGTGGGTGGGAAGCGGGTCGTCCTCGTCGACGACTCGATCGTCCGCGGGACGACCTCGAAGAAGCTCGTGCGGCTCCTGAAGGCCGCCGGGGCGACCGAGGTCCACATGCGGATCTCCTCGCCGCCGACGACGCACCCCTGCCACTACGGGATCGACACCCCGCGCCGGAAGGAGCTCATCGCGGCGACGCAGGAGCTCGAGCAGATCCGCTCGTTCATCGAGGCCGACTCGCTCGGCTACCTCTCCCTCGAGGGGATGCTCCAGGCCTTCGGCCGGGGCGAGTCGGAGACCTGCGCGGCCTGCTTCTCGGGGCGCTACCCGGTCCCCTTCGCGGCGACGCTCGAGCAGCAGGCGCTCTTCGGCGAGGACGAGGCGGCGCCGGCGAGGGAGCCCGCGGCCCGCTGATATCCTCGCGCCCGCCGCGCCGCCGGCGCGGGGGAGAGACCGACCTCAGGGAGGCGCGCCATTCCGAACGACACGCCGCTCACCTACGCCGCCTCGGGCGTCGACATCGACGCGAAGATGGCCGCCGTCGCCCGCGCGAAGGAGGCGATCCGCTCGACCTTCACGCCGGGCGTCCTCGGGGACGTCGGGGGCTTCGGAGGGCTCTTCCGCCCCGACTTCTCCGGGATGTCGGACCCGGTCCTCGTCGCCTCCACGGACGGCGTCGGGACGAAGATCCGCGTCGCCATCGCGGCGGGAGTCCACGGGACCGTCGGCCAGGACATCGTCAACCACTGCGTGAACGACATCCTCGTCCAGGGGGCGCGGCCGCTCTTCTTCCTCGACTACGTCGCGACGGGACGGATGCGGCGCGAGGTGATCGCCGAGGTCATCGGCGGGGTCGCCGCCGCCTGCCGAGAGAACGGCTGCGCCCTCCTCGGGGGCGAGACCGCCGAGATGCCGGGGATGTACGCCGACGGCGACTACGACCTCGCCGGCACGATCGTCGGCGTCGTCGACCGCCCGAGGCTCCTCGACGGCTCGCGCGTGGCCGAGGGGGACCTCCTCCTCGGGCTCGCCTCCTCCGGGCTCCACACGAACGGCTACTCCCTGGCGCGAAAGCTCTTCTTCGAGCGGCTCGGGCTCGGTCCGCACGACCGCGTGTCCGAGCTCGGGGCGACGGTCGCCGAGGCGCTCCTCGCCGTCCACCGGAGCTACCTGAAGCCTCTCCTGCCGCTCGTGGCGGACGGCCTCCTCTCGGCGATGTCGCACGTGACGGGGGGCGGCTTCCCCGACAACCTCCCGCGCGTCCTCCCCGAGGGCCTCCGGGCTGTCGTGGAGCCGGGCGGCTGGGAGTGGCCCGCCCTCTTCCGCTTCATCCGCGAGAAGGGGAGCGTCCCGGACGACGAGATGCTCCGCGTCTTCAACTGCGGCGTCGGGATGGTCCTCTTCGTCCCGGCGGCGCGCGCGGAGGAGGTCTCCGGCCGCCTCTCCGCGGCCGGCGAGAGGGTCCTCGCGGTCGGCCGCGTCGAGCGCGGCCCGCGCGGCGTACGGTTCGCGTGACGGCCGTGGACGGCGCCTCCTTCGTCGCGCCCGTCCCCTGGTTCCCGCTCCCCGCGCGCCTCGCGGTCCTCCTCTCGGGGCGCGGCTCGAACTTCGAGGCCCTCGCGGACGCCTGCGACGCGGGAGAGGTCCCGGCGAGGATCGTCCTCGTCCTCTCCGACCGGGCCGACGCGGCGGGCCTCGAGAAGGCGCGCCGGCGAGGCCTCGCGACGGCCGCCGTCGAGCGCGCGCCGGGCGAGAAGCGCGCCGCGCACGAGGAGCGGGTC
>JBDIBE010000459.1:0-2757 GCA_039812785.1 Thermoanaerobaculia bacterium
GAGGGGCCCCTGCGACGGGACCGGCCGGCTCGCGGCCGACGACGGCGAGCGGCAGGGGGGCGGCGAGACGCCGGGCGGCGAGGCCCGCCGCCGCGACGGCGGTCTCGAGGTTCTTGCGCGGCTCGAAGGCGCCGACGGCGAGGACGTAGCGGCCGTCGAGAGAGTGGCGGGAGCGCGCCTCCGCGACGCGCGCCGGATCGGCGGGCCGGAACGCGGCGGACGGGGCCTCGGGGACGACGCGGACCCGCGAGGGGTCGAGCGGCAGCCGCGCGAGGGCGGCGGCGCGGGTCGCCTCCGAGACGGCGATCACCGCCGCGGCGCGCTGCAGGCGGCGGGCGACGCGGTTCCAGTAGAGCCGGTGGCGCAACGGGAGGGAGCCGGGGCGCTCGAGGAACGCGAGGTCGTGGAGCGTCGCGACGACCGGGACGCGGGGGTTCCCGGGCACGGCGCCCCACGGGGAGAAGAAGACGTCCGGTCCGAGGGCGCGGAGCGCCGCGGGGAGGGCGAGGCCCTCCCACGCGAAGCGGAGCGCGGAGGCGTCCGGCCCGGGGACGACTTCCCACCGGAACGGCCCGGGAGGCGGGTCCGACGGCCGGGAGGTCGAGACGCCGGTCCAGGTCACGCCGGGCGCCGCGCGGGCGAGCTCCGGCAGGAGCTCCCCGAGGTAGCGGCGAAGCCCGCCCCGCGGCTCGAGCAGCGGCCGCGCGTCGAAGGCGACGTGGCGCAGGGGAGAGGCGGCGTTCATCCTCGTCGGGGGCCGGGAGCGGGCGGACGGTAACATGCGCGCCCGACCGAGCCGGCATGCTTTCGATCCGAGTCGCGACCGACCCGCGCCGCTTCGCCGACGGCGAAGCGCGCTACCTCGCCGCCCGGGCGGCCGAAGGGCGGAGCCTCGACGCGGAGGCGGTCCGTAGGCTCCCGGCCGCACCCCCGGGCTCCCCTCACGCGCGGGAGTGGGCCGTGCGCTCCGCGAGTGCGGAGCGGCTCGTGGCCCACCTGCGCCGGACCGGGGCGCGGCGCCTCCTCGACCTCGGCTGCGGCAACGGCTGGCTCGCGGCGCGCCTGGCGCGCGCGCTCGGGGCGAGGGTGACGGCCGTCGACGTGAACCGGGCGGAGCTCGCGCTCGCCGCGGAGGCCTTCGACGGCGTCGAGGGGCTCGAGCTCGTCCTCGCCGACGTCTTCGACGACGTCCTTCCCCGGGGCGCGTTCGACGCCGCCGTCCTCGCGAGCGCGGCACAGTACTTCCCCGACCTTCCCCGTCTCGTCCGGCGCCTTTTCGAGCTCCTCGCCCCGGGGGGCGAGGTCCTCCTCCTCGACGGGCCGCTCTGGAGGAGCCGCGCCGAGGCGGAGGCCGCCGACGAGAGGAGCCGGGCGCACTACGCGGGCGTCGGGGTGCCCGCCCTCGCCGGCGCCTTCCGCCACCACGAGCGCGCCCTCCTCGAGCCGTTCTCGCCGCGCTGGTACTACCTCCCGGAGAGCGCGGGGGCTCGCCTCGCACGCCGGATCCTCGGGCGCCCGCTCTCGCCCTTTCCGTTCGTGGGGCTGCCGAGGCCGTGAAGGTCGCCGCTCTCATCCCCGTCTTCGAGGGGGCGCACTACCTCCCCGGGCTCCTCTCGGCCCTCGCGGCGCAGACGCGCCCGCCGGACGAGACGTGGGTCGCCGAGACGGGCCCCGACCCGGCGACGGAGGCTCTCGTCCGCGCGCGGGGGGCGCGCTACGTCGGCGTGCTCCCGGGGAGCTTCGACCACGGCGGGACGCGGAGCCTTCTCGCGCGGGAGGCCGCCGCGGACGTCCTCCTCCTGCTCTCGCAGGACGCGCTCCCCGCGCGGCCCGATTCCGTCGAGCGTCTCCTTCGCCCGCTCGATGCGGATTCCACCGTGGCCGCGGCCTTCGGGCGGCAGGTCCCGTCGGCGGGCGCGCACCCCTTCACGAGACTGAAGCGGGAGTTCCTCTACGGCGGCGAGTCGAAGGTCCAGCGATGGGAGGACCGGCGCCGCTCCGGGTTCCGCACGGCCTTCTTCTCGAACGCCTTCGCCGCGTGGCGGCGCGGGCCGCTCGAGGCGATCGGTTGGTTCGGCGAGCGGCGCCTGATGTGCGAGGACGTCTCCGCCGCCGCCGCGCTCCTCGCGGCCGGTCACGCGGTCGCCTATGCGGCGGACGCGGAGGTCGAGCACGGCAACGAGCACCCGCTCCGGGTCGAGCTCGCGCGCTACTTCGACATCGGCGCGACGCACGCGCTCGACCCGCGCCTGGAGGCGGACTTCGGAAGGCCGAACGGAGAGGGGCTCCGGTTCGTGCGCTTCGGGCTCCGGTACCTCCTCGACGGCGGTCACGCGGCGTACCTCCCTTCGTTCGCCGCCTGGAGCGCGGGGAAGCGTGTCGCCTACTCCCTCGGGAGGAACCACCGACTCCTCCCGGCCCCCCTCGTTCGCCGGTTCAGCAGCCTTCCGGGCTGGTGGGAGCGGGCTTCGCGCTGAGGCCGGCGGGGTCGAGCGCCACGGCCGCCGCGGCGAGGAGCCAGAAGGCCGGGGCGACCTTGTCGAGGTCGAGGAAGGAGTTCGCGACGTTCATTGCCGCGAACGAGACGAGCGCTGCACCGAGCGCGACGGCGAGGACGCGCGTCTCCGGTGCGGCGGCGCTTCGCGACGCGCGGACGGCGGCGGCGACGGGAGCGGCGAGGAGGGCGAGCAGGAGCGCGAGCCCAGGGACGCCCTGCTCGGCGAGCGCGGAGAGGTACTCCGAGTGCGCGTCGCCGCG
>JBDIBE010000460.1:0-2729 GCA_039812785.1 Thermoanaerobaculia bacterium
GGCGCCGCGACGGGGGAAGCGGAGGGGACGGGCCCCGCGGCCTGCGGCGCGGGAGAGTCGTCCTCCGCCGGCTCGCGCCTCGGGAACGCCACGCCGTCGATCGCGGCCTTCGCGATGACCTCGCGCATGATCTCGCTCGTCCCGGCGACGATCGTCCCGAAGCGGGCGTCGCGGAAGAAGCGCTCGATCGGGTACTCCTCGACCGTCCCGTAGCCGCCGAAGAACTGGAGGCACTCGTCGGCCGTCCGCTTCGAGAGCTCCGTGGCGAGGAGCTTGGCCATGCACGCCTCGGCGACGGGGTTCTCCCCCTTCTCCTGGAGCCAGGCCGCGTGGTAGACGAGCTGCGCGGCGGCCTCCGTCTCGGCGTAGAGGTCGGCGAGCCGGTGGCGGATCGCCTGGAACTTCCCGATCGGGCGCCCGAAGGCCTCCCTCTCGAGGACGTACTTCCGCGTCGCCTCGAGGGCGAGGCGCGCGCTCCCGACGGCGGTCGCCGCCGTGACGAGCCGCTCGAGGACGAAGGTCTCCATGATGAGGTAGAAGCCCTCGTTCTCGCCGCCGACGAGGTTCCCGAGCGGGACGCGGACGCCCTCGAACGTCAGCTCGCCCGTGTCGGACGAGTGCCACCCCATCTTCCGCAGGCGCGACCGCGAGAAACCCGGCGCGTCCGCCTCGACGACGATCAGGCTGAGCCCGCCCGCGCCGGCGTCCTTCTCCGTCCGGCACGCGACGACGACGAAGTCCCCCTCGACGCCGTTCGTGATCCAGGTCTTCGCGCCGTCGATCACCCAGTGGTCCCCCTCGCGGCGGGCCGTCGTCCGGATGGCCGCCACGTCGGAGCCGGTGTCGGGCTCGGAGATGGCGATCGCGCCGACCTTCGTGCCGGCGATCGACGGGGCGAGCCAGCGCCCCTTCTGCTCCGGCGTCCCGTGGAGGGCGATCGCCCCGGTCGCGATGAACTGCTGGACCGAGACGGCCGCGACGAAGCCCCCCATCATCGACCGGGGCAGCTCCTCGAGGAAGGCGATCGCGTGGAAGATCGACGCGCCGGCCCCTCCGAGCTCCTCGGGGGCGAGGATGCCGAGGAACCCGAGGTCGCCCATGCGGCGGAACGCCTCCCGGGGGATCCGGCGCGCCTCCTCCCACTCCCGGGCGTGCGGCGCCACCTCCCCCTCGAGGAACTGGCGGACGGCGTTCCGGAAGCTCTCGTGCTCCTCGCCGAAGTAGATCGACGTCATGCGCACCCTCGGGATGAAATAATCGGGATCGTACCGAGCTGAAGAGATTACGCCATTGCCCGAAGCCCTGCCCGCCTCCAGGACCGACCTCTCGCCCAGCCCCGGGTTCGGCCCCCTCGAGATGGTCTTCGAGACCCTCGGCCGCGTCCTCATCGTCCTCGACCGCGAGTTCCGCGTCCTCCGCGCGAGCCAGGTCCTCGACGAGCTCGCCTACCCCGGCGCGGCCTCGGAGGCGATCGGCCGCCCCATCGAGGAGGTCGTCGGGGCCCGCCTCTTCGGCCCGACGGACACGCTCCGCGAGTCGCTCGAGAGGGGGACCCGCGAGGAGGGGCGCAGGGCCATCCTCCACTGCGGCGAGGGGAGCGCCCGGCTCGTCTCGCTCACGGCGGCCGTCCTCCCGAACGAGATCTCGGCGCACTGCGACCCGAGGGCCCGCTACATCGTCGTGATCCGGCCGGCCGAGACGGACAACGGCCTCGTCCAGTCGATGCTCTCCTCGCACGGCCTCGTCGCCCGCTCCCCCGCGATGCTCCGGATCGTCCACCTCGTCGAGTCGCTCCACCGGAGCGAGGCGACGGTGCTCGTGACGGGCGAGAGCGGGACGGGCAAGGAGCTCATCGCCCGGGCCCTCCACGCGAACTCCCCGCGCTGCACCGGCCCCTTCGTCGGCGTGAACTGCGGGGCGCTGCCCGGCGAGCTCCTCGAGAGCGAGCTCTTCGGGCACGTCCGCGGCGCCTTCACCGGGGCGGTCCGCGACCGCGTCGGCCGCTTCGAGGCCGCCCGCGGAGGGACGCTCTTCCTCGACGAGGTGGGCGACATGCCGCTCCACCTCCAGGTCAAGCTCCTCCGCGTCCTCCAGGAGCGCCACTTCGAGAGGGTCGGCGAGAGCACGCCGCGGCCCGTGGACGCCCGCGTCATCGCCGCGACGAACGTCGACCTCGCCGACGCGATCCGCGCGGGCCGCTTCCGCGACGACCTCTACTACCGCCTCCGGGTCGTGCCGATCCACGTGCCGCCCCTGCGCGAGCGCGTGGAGGACGTCCCCCTCATCGCCCAGCACCTCCTCGCCCACATCGGCGGCCGGGAGGGGCGGGCCCTCCGGCTCTCCCCCGACACCCTCGCCGCGATGACCCGCTACCGCTGGCCCGGGAACGTCCGCGAGCTCGGGAACGCGCTCGAGTTCGCGGTCGCGACCTGCACGGGGCAGACGATCCAGATCGAGAACCTCCCGCCCGAGCTCCGCCAGGAGACCGAGGGCGTCGAAGTCGCGGCGCCCGTCGCGATCGAGCCGCTCGGGCTCGAGGGCGTCGACGACCCGGCGGAGCGGGTCCGGATCGTGCACGGCCTCGAGTCGGCCCACTGGAACCGGGGCCGCGCCGCCGAGATCCTCGGGATCAGCCGGAGCACCCTCTGGAGGCGGATGAAGGAGCTCGGCATCGAGTGAGCTCGCGCCGGGACTTCCTCTCGACGGCCTGGGCCGCCGCGGGCGCCGGC
>JBDIBE010000461.1:0-2675 GCA_039812785.1 Thermoanaerobaculia bacterium
GCGGCGACGGAGGCGAGGACGCCGCCGACGAACCGCTCGCGCTCGGCCGCGGAGAGGGGCTCCGGGCCGGCGCCCCGGGCGAAGAGGAGGACGGGGTCGCGACCGAGCGCCCGCGCGGCGCAGCCGGCGCAGTCGTCGAGGTGGCGGCGGAGGAGGCTCGCGTCGGCCGCGGAGAGGCGGTCGGCGTCGCGCCCCGCGAGAAGCTCGTCGAGGCGGAGGCAGAGGGGGGAGCTCACGACGCGGCCTCCGGCTCCCGGGAGCGCGGCTCGGGCGCGTACTCCGGGAAGCGGCGCCGCAGCTCTTCGCGGAGGAGACGGCGGGCCTGGAAAAGGTGGTTCCTCACGGTCGACTCCCGGCAGCCGAGGATCTCGGCCACCTCGCGGCTCTCCTTCTCCTCGAGCTCGCGCAGGACGAAGACGAGCCGCTGTTTCTCCGAAAGGACGACGGCGCAGGCGTCGAAGACGCGGCGGACCTCCTCGCGCGAGAGGCGGAGGGGGGCCTCCGGCTCCGCGGCGAGGAGCCCTCCGCGGACGAGGCGGAAGCTCTCGGCGAGGGTGCGGGACCGCGTTCCCCGCGCCCGGAGGGCGTCGATGGCGAGGTTCCCCGCGATCCGGAAGAGCCACGTCGAGAAGGCGAAGGACGGGTCGTAGCGCGGCAGGTTCTCCCAGACGCGCAGGAAGGCGAGCTGCGCGACGTCCCGGGCGTCCTCCGTGTCTCCGAGCATCCGCCGGAGGAAGGCGACGACGGAGTCCGTCCGGCCGCGGACGAGCTCGGCGAACGCGTCCTCGTCCCCCGCCTTCGCGAGCTCCGCGAGGCGCCGCTCGTCCCTCGGCTCGTTCGTCGTCTCCTCCCCCGGCGACCGCCGGACGTGCACCAGCTCGATGGCCATCCCGACGCTTGTACGGTTCGGGGGCCGTCGCCGTCTAGCGCCGCGTCCCGGCCCCCGCCCCGCCGGCGCCACGGCCGGCCCCCTATAATGCCGCCCCTCGCATGGGGAACCCAACTTCCTCCGGGAGGGCCGCCTCGGGCAAGGCCGAGCCCGCGGGGAAGGTCGGCGTGCCGGGCCTCGTCGCCCGCCGCCTCGTCCCCCCGGCCGGCCCCGCCCGGGCCGACGTCTGGATCCAGGGGGTCTCCGTCGGCGAGCTCGAGATCGCCCGGACCCTCGCCCTGGCCCTGCGAGCGGCACGCCCCGCCCTGCCGCTCCTCGTCACCTCGACGACGCCCGCCGGGGTCGCCCTGCTCGGGAAGCGCTTCCGCGACCTCGACCCGCCCCCGAGGCTTCAGCCCTTCCCCCTCGACCTCGCGCCCTCCGTCCGCCGCCTCCTCGACTCCGCCCGGCCGCGGCTCCTCGTCCTCGTCGAGACGGAGCTCTGGCCCGTCCTGCTCAACGCGGCGCGCCGCCGGGCGATGCCGGTCCTCGTCGCGAGCGCCCGGCTCTCCGAGAGGTCGGCGAGACGGTTGCGGGCCGCGGGCCGGCTCTTCCGGGGCCCCCTCTCGGCGATCTCCGCCGTCGCGGCGAGGACGGCCGGGGACGCGGCACGCTTCGAGGCCGCCGGCATTCCCGCCGACCGGATCCGGGTGGCGGGGGACATGAAGTTCGACCGGCCGCTCCCGCCCGAGCCCGCCTTCGCGGGCGAGCTCCGGTCGCTCGCCGCCGGCCGGCCGGTCGTCGTCGCCGGCTCGGCGGCCGAGGAGGAGCTCGACCTCGCCCTCTCCCTCCCGAGGAGGCTCGCCGGCCGCTCCGGCGCCCCCCTCCTCCTCCTCGCCCCCCGGCGGACCGAGGCCTGGGACGAGGCCGCCCGGCGCGCCGCGGCCTCGGGGCTCCGGGTTCGGCGACGCTCCCGCCCCGGCGAGGCCGGCCCCGCCGACGTCTACCTCCTCGACACGATCGGCGAGCTCGCCTCCGCCTACCGGCTCGGAGACGTCGCCCTCCTCGGCGGCACGTTCGGGAACCGCGGGGGGCACAACGTCCTCGAGCCGCTCCTCGCCGGCCTCCCCGTCGTCGTCGGCCCGTCGATCGGGAGCATCCGCGGGGCCGTCGAGGCCGCCGGGGAGGCGGTCACGGCCGTCGGGGACGGCGAGGAGGCCGTCGCCGCCCTCGCCCGCCTCCTCGGCGACCCGTCGGCCCGGGACCGGGCCCGCACGGCGGCCGGGGCGCTCTTCGCCCGCCACCGGGGCGCGACGGAACGGACGGCCCGGCTCGCGCTGGAGCTCCTCGACGCTTCCCCGGAGAGGCCGTGAGGAGCGCCCTTCTCCCCCTCGCCCGCCTCTACGGCGAAGGCGTCGCGATCCGGCTCGCGCTCTACCGCCGCGGAGTCCTGCGCGTCGCGAGCGCGGGCCGCCCGGTGGTCTCGATCGGGAACGTCGCCGCCGGCGGGACCGGGAAGACCCCCTTCGTCCGTTGGCTCGCCGGCGAGCTCCTCCGGCGAGGGAAGCGGCCGTCGATCCTGACGCGCGGCTACGGGCGGACGAGCCGCGGGACGGTCGTCGTCTCCGACGGCCGCGGCTCGCTCGCGGGGGTCGCCGAGTCGGGAGACGAGCCTTCGCTCCTGGCGCGCGCGCTCCCGGCCGTCCCGATCGTCGCCGCCGCCCGCCGCGCCGCCGCCGCCGCGCGCGCCGAGTCGCTCGAGGCCCCGGTCGACCTCCACCTCCTCGACGACGGCTTCTCCCATGTC
>JBDIBE010000462.1:0-2673 GCA_039812785.1 Thermoanaerobaculia bacterium
CCGGCCGGGCCTCGCCTTCCTCTCCTCGGCGGGCGTCATCGCGGGGCTCGTGGCGCTCTTCGGCCTCGCCCTCTTCCCGAACCTCGTCACGGCCGCGGGAGACCCCTCGCGCTCCGTGACGGTCTGGAACGCGGCCTCGAGCCGGAAGACGCTCGGCATCATGCTCGTCATCGCCGCGGTCGGGATGCCGTTCGTCCTCGCCTATTCCGGCGTCATCTACTGGACCTTCCGCGGGAAGGTGAAGCTCGGCGAGCACAGCTACTGAGCCGGCCGGCCCGGCGCTTCACCGGACGCCGATCTTCAGCTCCCGCATCCGCCGCCAGAGCTTCGTCCGGCTCATGCCGAGCTCGGCGGCCGCCTTCGACCGGTTCCAGAGGTTCCGCTCGAGGGCCTCGCGAATCGGCGCCTCCTCGGGGTCGGCCGCCGCTTCCGGGGCACGGCGGGCCGTCGCCGGGACCGTCGCCCCGGCGACGGGCTCCGGCGCGTCGAGCCCGTGCGCCCGGCTCTCGGGCGAGCGGATCTCGGGAGGCAGGTCCTCGAGCTGCACGGTCTGGCCTCGCCCGAGCGCCACGGCGTACTCGAGCGCGTTCTCGAGCTCGCGGACGTTCCCCGGCCAGTCGTAGCGCTCGAGCGCCGCGAGCGTGTCGGGGGAGAGCTGGACGGCGCGCCCCGCGCGGCCTCCGATCCGGGCGAGGAGGTAGCGCGCGATCAGCTCCACGTCCTCGGGCCGCTCGCGGAGGGGCGGGATGTGGATCGGGACGACGCGGAGGCGGTAGTAGAGGTCCTCGCGGAGCCGCCCCTCGCGAACGGCGGCGCGCGGGTCGCGGTTCGTCGCGGCGACGATCCGCGCGTCGAGCGGGCGGGGCGTGCTCTCGCCGACCCTCTCGAAGACGCGCTCCTGCAGGACCCTGAGGAGCTTCACCTGGACCGGGAGCGGGATTTCCCCCGCCTCGTCGAGGAAGAGCGTCCCTCCCTGCGCCAGCTCGAGCCGCCCGACGCGGTCGCGGACGGCGCCCGTGAAGGCGCCGCGGACGTGGCCGAAGAGCTCGCTCTCGAGGAGCTCGCCAGGGAGCGCGGCGCAGCTGACGGCGACGAAGGGCCCCGCGCTTCGCGGAGAGTGCGCGTGGATCGCCCGCGCGAGGACCTCCTTCCCCGTGCCGCTCTCCCCGGTGAGGAGGACGTTCGCCTCGCTCGCGTGGAGCGACTCGACGAGGTGGACGATCCGGAGCATCTGGGGAGAGCGCGCGACGAGGCCGTGCGAGACGAAGGCGCTCTGGAGGATCGTGTCGTCGTCCTCCGCGGGCCGGATGACGACGAGGTAGCGCGCCCGCGGGTCGCAGGCGTCGACGACCCCCTCGGCGAGCGGCGTCGTCGTCACGGAGACGAGCCGCGCCGCCTCGCGGTCGATGCGGAGTACGCCGCGCCGTCCCTCCTCCCGGCGGCCGAGCCGGAGCGACTCCCGGAGCGTCTCCTCCGGCCCGAAGAGGCGCGGCCCGAAGAGCGACTCCACGGGCTGCCCGATGACGTCGCGCGAGACTCCGTCGCCCGCCATCCGGTCGAGGGAGCGGCTCGCGCGGATGATGACGAAGCGCTCGTCGAGGACGACGAGCGCGCGCCCGAGCGACTCGAAGACCGCCTCGAGGTTCGACCAGTCGGGCGCGCGGCGCGAGGCGTCTCCCATCGTTCCCTCCGGAGGCATGAAGCCGCGAGCGGGGAAAGAGCTTCAGCCCCGCGACGGCAGGGCGGCGTGCCCGGCGCCGTGCCGGCCGTGGTCGTGGGCGTGACCGTCGTCGTGGCCGTGGCCGTGACGGCCGCACGCGCCGCCCGGGCCGATCTCCTCGGCTTCGTTCCCGAGGAAGGCGTCGAGGCAGCCGGCCACGGTCGGCGCCGTCGCGCGGAAGACCCGGATGCCGGCGGACTGGAGCTTCATGAGGGCGCCCGCGCCGATTCCGCCGACGACGACGGCGTCGATCTCGTGGCCCGCGAGGGCGTCGAGCGGGCGGCAGGCGCCGTGCTCGTGGACGGCCCGGGCGTTCGAGAGCGCGCGCGTGGCGCGGGTCTCCGCGTCGACGAGCATGTAGATCGGGGCGGAGCCGAAGTGGCCGGAGACGGGGCTCTCGAGCCCCCGGTCGGCGGTGACGGGAATGCAGAGGTTCACGATCTTCTCCTTCTGACGGGGCGGGACCGCGCGCGCGCCGTTCCTCGACGCGTCCTCGCGATGGACGTGGCCTCCCTCGAGCCGCAGGCACTTCCCGCCCGCGAGCACGTCGGCCACCTTGCGGTGCGCCGAGTCGAGGATCCGACCGAAGGTCGTCCGCGAGACCCCCATCCGTCGCGCGGCCTCCTCCTGGTAGAGCCCCTCGCCGTCGGCCAGCCGGATCGCCTCGAACTCGTCGAGCGTCATCGCGACCTCCGCGAGGTCGCGCGTCGGGATCCCGGCCGGCTTGAAGAGGACGGCGGCGGGCTCTCCGGCGATCCAGCGGCAGTGAGAGGGGCGGGGCATCGCCCGAAGTTTCGCGCATATGCCCATTACGGTCAAGAACGCCCTCCGGCGGAAGGCGGGCCTCGACGTGACCGTCAGGCCTCGGCGAGGGAAGCGGCGAGGCGCCCGAGACCGTCGAGGACGCGGACCACGTCCCGGGCCCGCGTCCGGGGGTTCATCACCGTGACGCG
>JBDIBE010000463.1:0-2673 GCA_039812785.1 Thermoanaerobaculia bacterium
CTCGAGCCGGAGGGGGCGCGCGTCGCGGTCGGCACGGCGCTCCTGACGGCGGGAGGCGTCCCGACGCCGCTCGACTCGGCGGGGAACGCCGTCGGGCGCTGAGCGGGCGGGCTTCACACAAATTCACCTCCGCGAAGAACGGGCGAAACCCGGGCCCGCCATCTTTCCCCTCGACGGAAGGGCACGAGCCCTCCCGCGAAGGAGAAGACGATGAGCGAGACCACCCCGAACGCCCCCAACCCTCCCGCGAGCGCCCCCGCCAGGTGCCGCCGGCGCGGCCGCGGGGCCTTCTTCGCCGCCCTCGGCGTCGCGGCCCTCCTCGCCCTCGGCGCCTCGCAGGCGATGGGGCACGGCCCCTTCCGGGCGGGCTTCTGCGGTCCCCTCGACGCCGCCCAGGTCGACAAGAAGATCGACCGGATCTCCGGCTGGATCGTCGAGGACCTCGACGGCACGCCCGAGCAGCAGGCGAAGCTCGCCGCGATCGCGAAGGCCGCCGCGAAGGACCTCGCGCCGATCCACGAGGAGCTCGTCGCGGGCCGCAAGGAGGCCGTGGCGATCCTGACGGCGGAGAAGGTCGACCGGGCCGCCCTCGAGGCGCACCGGGCGCGCCAGGCGCAGCTCCTGAACGCCGCCTCCGAGCGCCTCGTCACCGCCGTCGCCGACGCGGCCGACGTCCTCACCCCCGCGCAGCGCGTGAAGGCCGCGGCGAAGCTCGAGCAGCTCCACGCCCGCTTCGGCCACTGAGGACGGCGCGACCGGCCCGGGATCGGGGATGATGCCGCCGTGGCGACGCGGATCCTGATGATCGAGGACGACGCGAGGCTCGCCGAGATGGTCGCGCGGGACCTCGGCCGGAGCGGCCTCGAGGTGACGAGCTCCGGGACGGCCTCCGAAGGGCTCGCGCGGCTCGCGCGCGAGCCCTTCGACCTCGTCCTCCTCGACCTGATGCTCCCCGACGCCGACGGCCTCGAGGTCTGCCGCCGCCTCCGCGCCTCGGGCTCGGCCGTCCCCGTCATCATGCTGACCGCAAAGGGCGACCCGACGGACCGCATCGTCGGCCTCGAGCTCGGCGCCGACGACTACCTCGGCAAGCCCTTCGACCCGCGCGAGCTCCTCGCGCGGATCCGCGCCGTCCTCCGCCGCCCCGCCGCGGTCGCCGGGGCGGCGCCGCGCGTGCTCCGGTTCGGCCGGCTCGAGGTCGACGCCGACGCCCGCGTCGCCCGCGTCGACGGCGGGGAGCGGCCGATGACGGCCCACCAGTTCAGCCTCCTCCTCGCGATGGCCGAGCGGGCGGGGCGCGTCCTGACGCGCGAGCAGCTGATGGACCTCGTGAGGGGCGAGCCGCTCGAGGCGTTCGACCGCTCCATCGACGTCCACGTGGCGCGGATCCGCGCGGCGATCGAGGACGACCCGAAGAGCCCGCGCCGGATCCTCACGGTCCGCGGCGCGGGCTACGTCTTCGCGCGGAGCCAGGACGCGTGAGGCCGCACCGCCACCCCGGCGCGCGCCTCCACGCGCGGATCTTCTTCGCCGTCCTCGCGAGCGTCGGCGTCCTCGCCCTCATGGCGGGCGCGGCGTGGCACCTCCGCTACGGGCGCGAGCCGGTGGAGAGCGGCCTCGGGATCTCCGCCGAGATCGCGGGCGAGCTCCTTCCCGCCGCGGACGCGCCGGCCCCGCTCCAGCAGGCGGCGCTCGATCGCTGGGGCGCGCGGACGCATGCCCGGCTCTCCCTCTTCACGCCGTCGCGCGAGCCGGTCGCCGCGCACGGCGAGCCGCTCCCGCCGCCCCCCGCGGGCTTCACCTCGAGCTCCACGTGGCACCGCCTCGGCGCCGGGCCCGCCGTCGTCCTCCGCCTCCCCGACGGCCGCTGGCTCGTCGGAATGCGCGAGGAGCCGACGCGCCCCGGCGTCGGCTTCCTCGGCTTCCTCCTCCTCGCGGCGCTCGCCGTCGCCCTCGCCGCCTGGCCGGTCTCCCGCCGGATCACGCGGCGTCTCGAGACGCTCCGGGAGTCCGTCGAGGCGCTCGGCGCGGGGGACCTCGCGTCTCGTGTCCCCGTCGAAGGCCGGGACGAGGTGGCCCTTCTCGCCGCGAGCTTCAACCGCGCCGCCGCGCGGATCGAGGAGCTCGTCGGCGCGCAGCGCCGCCTCCTCGCGAACGCCTCGCACGAGCTCCGGACGCCGCTCGCGCGCCTCCGCGTCGCCGCGGAGCTCCTCGAGGGCGAGCCCGCCGCGAGGGAGGAGGTCGCGCGGAGCGTCGGCGAGCTCGACGCCCTCGTCGAGGAGATCCTCGTCGCGAGCCGCCTCGAGTCGGGCGCTCCCGGGGAGCCGTTCGAGGAGGTCGACCTGACGGCCCTCGCCGCGGAAGAGTGCGCGCGCTCCGGCGCGGGCCTCGCGGGAGACGTCGCCGTCGTCCGCGGCAACCCGCGCCTCCTCCGGCGGATGCTCCGCAACCTCCTCGAGAACGCCCGCCGCCACGGAGACGGCGCCGTCGAGGCCGAGGTCCGGCGCACGCCGTCCGGAGCGGAGGTCGACGTCCTCGACCGCGGCCCCGGCGTTCCTCCCGATCTCGCCGAGCGGATCTTCGAGCCGTTCTTCCGCCTCCCCGGCGCCGCCGACGGCGGCGCCGGCCTCGGCCTCGCAATCGCGCGCCAGGTCGCGCGCCGCCACGGCGGCG
>JBDIBE010000464.1:0-2664 GCA_039812785.1 Thermoanaerobaculia bacterium
CGCCGGCGCCGCCGCCGCGGCCGGCGCCCGTCGCGCGGCCGGCCCAGCTGAAGAAGGCCGACCCGGTGCCGCAGCGCGTCCTCCCGTTCCCCTCGCCGAAGGAGTCGAACGGCTGGATCTTCCCCCCCGACAAGCTCCTGAAGCCGGCCCCGAAGCGCGACCGCGAGAAGACGCGCGAGGAGTTCCAGCAGACGATGGAGCTCATCGCCGCCAAGTGCCTCGAGTTCGGCGTCGAGGGGGTCGTCGACAGCTACCGCCCCGGCCCCGTCGTCACGACCTACGAGTTCAAGCCCTCGGCCGGCGTGAAGGTCGCGCAGGTCGCCGGCCTCGAGAACGACCTCGCGCTCGCGCTCGCGGCCGAGAAGGTGCGGATCGAGCGGATCCCGGGGCGCGCGGCGATCGGCATCGAGGTCCCGAACCGCAACCGCGACCTCATCTCCCTCCGCGAGATCGTCGAGAGCGAGAGGTTCAAGCGCTCGCCGTCGCTCCTGACGATCGCCCTCGGGATCGACGTCGAGGGGAATCCCGTCGTCGCCGACCTCGCGCGGATGCCGCACCTCCTCGTCGCCGGCATGACGGGGGCGGGGAAGAGCGTCGGCGTGAACGGCATGATCACGTCGATCCTCTACAAGGCGCGCCCGGACGAGGTGAAGTTCATCTTCGTCGACCCGAAGATGAACGACATGAAGGACTACGACGACCTGCCGCACCTCCTCGTGCCGGTCGTCGTCGACCCGAAGAAGGCCGCGAACGCGCTGAAGTGGGCCGTCGACGAGATGGAGGGGCGCTACAAGCTCCTCTCCGAGTGGCCGGGCGTACGCAACATCGAGCAGTACAACGCCGCGATCCGCGACCCCGAGGCCGTCGCCGAGGTGAAGGAGAAGCTCGGCGAGAAGCTGAAGACGGACGGCCCCGACGGCACGATCTCGCCGATGCCCTACATCGTCGTCGTCATCGACGAGCTCGCCGACCTGATGATGACGGCCCCGAAGGACATCGAGGAGTCCGTCGCGCGGCTCGCGCAGAAGGCGCGCGCCGTCGGCATCCACCTCATCCTCGCGACCCAGCGGCCCTCCGTCGACGTCATCACCGGGACGATCAAGGCGAACCTGCCGTGCCGCATCGCCTACACGACGCGGACGAAGATCGACGCGAGGACGATCCTCGACGCCACCGGCGCCGAGGCGCTCCTCGGGCAGGGGGACATGCTCTTCCTCCCGCCGGGGACGTCGTACCTGCAGCGCGTCCACGGCGGCTACGTCTCGGGCGAGGAGATCAAGGAGATCTGCCGCTTCCTGAAGAAGCAGGCCAAGCCCATCTACGACGACTCCGTCACGGCCGACCGCGAGGTCGTGATGGAGGCGAACGGCCGTGGCGGCAAGGCGGGGGCGGACGACACCGACCCGATGTACGACCAGGCGGCGCGCCTCGTCGTGCGGGAGCGGATGGCCTCGATCTCGTTCCTCCAGCGGAGGCTCGAGATCGGCTTCTCCCGCGCGGGCAAGCTCATCGACATGATGCAGCGCGACGGGATCGTCGGCCCGCCCTCCGGGGGCGCCAAGAGCCGCGAGGTCCTCGTCCCGCCCGACTACTACGACGACGTCGACCGCCAGCCGCGCTGAGCGGCGGGAGCGGACCGCCATGCGCCTCGCCTTCTTCGGCTCGCCCGACTTCGCCCTCCCCTCGCTCGAGGCCCTCCTCGCCGCCGGGCACGAGGTCGGCCTCGTCGTCTCCCAGCCGGCGAAGCCCGTGGGCCGCTCCGCGGAGCTCTCCGACCCGCCCGTCGCCCGGCGCGCGAAGGAGCTCGGCCTCTCCGTCTTCCAGCCGCCGACCCTGAAGGACGACGCGGCCTTCGCGCGCCTCGTGGAGGCCCGCGCCGACCTCTTCGTCGTCGTCGCCTACGGGAAGATCCTCGCGCAGAGGGTCCTCGACCTGCCGCGCCTCGGCTGCGTGAACGTCCACGGCTCGGTCCTCCCGCGCTGGCGCGGCGCCTCGCCCGTCCAGGCGGCGCTCCTCGCGGGGGACGAGGAGAGCGGCGTCTCGATCATGCGGATGGAGGCGGGGATGGACACGGGCCCGGTCTACGCCGTCTCCCGCGGCCCGATCGGCGCGGGGGAGGACGCGGGCTCCCTCTCGGCGCGCCTCGCGCGCGAGGGGGCCGAGCTCCTCGTCGCGACCCTTCCCGCGATCGAGGCCGGGACGCTCGTCCCCG
This sequence comes from Thermoanaerobaculia bacterium, assembly GCA_039812785.1. Lineage (GTDB taxonomy): Bacteria > Acidobacteriota > Thermoanaerobaculia > UBA5066 > UBA5066 > UBA5066. Next base: position 2,213 of record JBDIBE010000464.1, read on the forward strand.
CGCCGCAGGACGACGCTCTCGCGACGCTCTGCCCGAAGATCCGCCGCGAGGACGGGCAGGCCGACCTCTCCCGCCCCGCGGAGGAGCTCGCGCGTCGCCTGCGCGCCTTCACGCCGTGGCCCGGCCTCTTCGCCTTTCGCGCAGGCCGGCGCGTGAAGCTCCTCGCGGCGCGAGCCGTCCCGGGGACGCCGGGCAGGGCGCCCGGCGAGGTCCTCTCGGCGGGGGAGGAGGTCGTCGTCGCCTGCGGCGAAGGGGCGCTCGCCCTCGCGCGCCTGCAGGCCGAGGGGAGGAAGCCGCTCGACGCGGCGACGTTCGCGCGCGGCGAGCGCGTGACGCCCGGCGAGCGCTGGTCGTGAGCGACGGGTCGGCCGTCCGGGCCCTGGCGATCGACATCCTCTCGAGGGTCGAGCGCGACCGCGCCTTCGCCGCCCCGCTCCTCGCCGCGCGCGAGG
>JBDIBE010000465.1:0-2657 GCA_039812785.1 Thermoanaerobaculia bacterium
GGTAGGAAACGAGGGCCTTCTCGTCGTCCGGCTTCCCCGGCGCGAGCCGTGTCACGCGCGAGACGAGGAGGTCGCGGACGACGGCGCGGCCGCCGAGGCGCGCGAGCCGCTGGCGCGAGCGCCAGCCGGAGTCCCCCTCGTCGGAGAGCGCGGAGACGTACTCGGCGATCGCCCCGTCGCGGTCGCGCAGCTCCTCACGGAGGACGCCCGCCTCGAAGGCGTGGAGCGTCGGCTCGCCGATCCGGGTGCGCCCCTTCTCGAGGACGTCGAGCGCCTCGGCGAAGTGGCCGTAGTCCCAGAAGGCGGTCGCCGTCTCGAGGATCACCGCCGGTTCGCGGGGAGAGGCGTCGAGCACCTTCCGGAAGGCGACCCCGGCGAGCTCCGGCCGCTCGAGGTCCTCCCACATCTCGCCGATCGGCGTGAAGAAGGGGGACGGGTCGGCCGCGGCCGCCGCGGCGCGCGCGGCGATCCGCTCGGCCGCGGAGGCGCGCTCGTGCGAGAAGGCCGAGAGGGAGCGTTCGAGAGAGATCGCGTCGGACGCGCGGGCCGGGTCTCCGGGATAGGCGTCGCAGAGCGCCTCGGCGAACGGCACGGCCCTCTCGAAGCGAGAGAGGCGCGTCCAGCCGTCGAGGAGGAGGAGGCTCTCGACGGGCCCCCGCGCGGGCGTCTCCTCGAGCCGGCGGAGGAACGCCTCGAGCGACCCCTTCCTCACGAGGAGGTCGACGAAACGGGCGCGGCGCGGGGCGTCGGCGAAGAGGACGGCGTCCTGCCGGAGGGCGAGGAAGGCGTCCTCGACGACGCCGCGGTCCTTCACGTCGGCCGGCCGCTTCGCCCTGATCGCGTCGTACGACGAGCGGGAGAGGAGGCGCTGCTCGGCGCGGGCGAGGACCTGCGGGCTCGCGGGGAAGCGCTGGAGGGCACGGAGGGCGAGGAAGTCGGAGAAGTGGACGAAGGGGTTCGGCTGCTCCTCGAGCGGGACGAGCGCGCCGTCGACCATCGGGTCGCGCGCGAAGAGGGCGCTCCCGCGGAACGACGAGACGATCTCCTCGCCGAGCGCCTTCAGCTCCGCGCTCTTCTGCCGCCGCGCGTACCAGCGGGCGAGCTTCTTCCACCACTCGGGCCCCTCGAAAGCGGCGATCGCCTTCCGGTATCGGGGCTCGAGGTCGTCGTCGAGCTTCCAGCCGGAGATCCGGTCGACCGCCTTCAGCCAGAGCGCCTCGGCGGTGGGGAGGCGGTCCATCTCGCCGAGGAGGAGCGCGAGGCTCGCGCGGTGCGAGCGGTCGCGGTCCTCGAGGCGCGAGAGCGCCTCCTCGAGGACGCGGTCGTACTCGTTCCCGGCGCTCTCGCCCTTCAGGCGCGTCCGCGGCGAATCCTCATCGCCGCCGTCGGTCTCGCCGCCCTCCGCTTCCTCCTCGTCGGCGGGAATGGACACGGCCGCGCCGCCGGGGACGCTCCCGTCGGGCGCGAGGAGCGCGAGCCGCTCCTTCCAGAGCGCCGCCTCCTTCTCCAGCGGCGCCTTCGTCTGCCGCATCGCGAGGAGGGCGATCCGCCGCGCCTCGGCTCGCGTCGTGGCGTCGCCCGCCTCGGTGCGCGGGAGGAGGCCGAGCGCCTCGCTCCCCTTGCCGCGCTGGACGAGCCGGTCCATCACGAGGACGTGGAGGCCGGGGAGAGAGGAGTGCTTCGGGCTGCGCCGCTCGAGCTCGGCGACGAGGAGCCGGCCGGCGCGGAGCGTCTTGTCGGGAAGCCGCTGCGCCTCGAGCTCGGCGAGGGCCCCCTCGGGGCCGAGGCCGGTCAGGAGGAACGAGAGGCCGGCCGTCGTGAAGCCGGGCGTCACGTCGGCGCGCGCCGCCCAGCGGTAGGGCTCGTCGTTGAGGGCGCCCCAGGCGAGCGGGCGCGACCCGGCCGTCAGGGCGAGGCGCGCGAGCGCGGCGAGGTCGTCGAGGCGCTCGGCCTCGCTCCCTCTCGCGGCCGCCGCGAGGCGGCTCCGGAAGGCCTCGGGGACGGCGTCGAGCGTGCCGTAGAGCTTCGCGACGACGAGCCGGTCGGCGCGCGTGAAGGCCTTCTCGTGCCGGAGCTCCAGCTGCGCGAGGAGCTCCAGGGCGAGGTCGCTTCGCCCCTTCCCCTCGAACCAGCGGGCGAGGAGCGTCGCGGAGCGCGCGTCGAAGGCCTTCTCGAGCGCGAGCCGGGTCGCGTCCATCTTGGCGCCGGCGACGGCGTCCGCGCGCCGCGCGAAGGACTGCAGGGCCTTCGCGGAGGGCGCGTTCGCCGGGTCGGAGACGAAGGACTCGAGGACGGCGTATGCGCCCGCGGCGTCTCCGTGGTCCCCCTTCAGGTCGGCGAGGACGAGGAGCCGCGTCTCCTCCGGCAGCGCCTTCGCGCCCCGGAGCGCCTCCTCGGCCTCTTTCGGCTTCCCGGCCTTCTCGAGGGCGCGGATCCAGCTCTCGACGAAGGCGGCGTCGGAGGGAAAGAGCGCGGCCCTCTCGGCCTTCAGCGAGAGCGCGTCGCCCTGCGAGGGCTCCTTCTCCGCCCAGCCGATCCGCTCGGTGGCGAGCTCCTTGCGGAGCGTCTCGGGGGCGTCGGACGAGAGGGCCGCCCGCGCGGAGGAGAACGCGAAGGGCCAGCGCCGGTACGTCGCGCCCCAGCGCGCGGCCTCGGCC
>JBDIBE010000466.1:0-2645 GCA_039812785.1 Thermoanaerobaculia bacterium
TCGTCGACAAGACCGGGACTCTCACCGAGGGGAAGCCCGCCGTCGCCGGGGCCGAGGCGCTCGCGCCGTTCGTCCGCGAGGAGGTCGTCCGCCTCGCCGCGGCCCTCGAGCGGGCGAGCGAGCACCCGCTCGGCGCCGCGATCGTGGCCGCCGCCGGCGCCGGGCCGCTGCCTCTCGTCTCGGGGTTCCGCTCCGCGACCGGGCGGGGCGTCGCAGGAACAGTCTCTGGCCGCCGCGTCCTCGCCGGGAGCCTCCGATTCCTCGAGGAGGAAGGGATCGACTCGGCCCCGCTCGCCGCCGCCTCCTCCGCGCACCAGGAGGACGGACGGACCGTCGTCGCCGTGGCCGTGGACGGGGCCGCCGCGGGCCTCGTCGCCATCGCCGATCCCGTGAAACCGTCCGCCGCGCCCGCCCTCGCCGCGCTGCGCGCCGAGGGGATCGAGGTCGTCCTCCTCACCGGAGACGGCCCGAAGACCGCCGCCGCCGTCGCCCGCTCGCTCGGCATCGCGCGATTCGAGGCCGAGGTCCTCCCGGAGGAGAAGGAAGCCGTCGTCGCGCGGCTCCGTGCGGAGGGGCGCGTCGTCGCGATGGCCGGGGACGGGGTGAACGACGCCCCCGCGCTCGCCGCCGCCGACGTCGGGATCGCGATGGGGACGGGGACCGACGTCGCCATCGAGAGCGCCTCCGTCACGCTCCTCCGCGGCGACCTCGCGGGGCTCGTCCGCGCGCGCCGCCTCGGCCGCGCGACGATGCAGAACATCCGGCAGAACCTCGCCTTCGCCTTCGGGTACAACCTCCTCGGCGTGCCGCTCGCGGCGGGGCTCCTCTACCCGTTCCTCGGCCTGCTCCTCTCGCCCATGGTCGCCGGGGCCGCGATGAGCCTCAGCTCGGTCTCCGTCATCGCGAATGCGCTGCGGCTCCGCAGGGCCGCGCTCTGAGGGGCGCCGGGCCGGTCAGGCCGGGCGGACGAGGACGGCGCGCGTGTAGAGGAGCGCGAAGCCGCGCCGCCGGACGTTCTCCTGCGACTTTGACCCGGGCTGGGTCGTTACGACCGCGAGGTCGCACCCGGCCCGGGCCGCCGCCGCGAGGCGCTCCGCGAGGAGCGCCGTCTGGACGCCGCGGCGACGGTGGGCGGGGAGCGTCGCGGCGCCGCAGAGCTGGGCGATCCCGTCCGCGAGGCGCAGGCTCCCCCCGCCCGCGGGCTCACCCGCGTGCTCGGCGAGGTACCGCGTCATCCCGTCGGCCCGGACGAAGTCGCCGACGACCCTCCGGAGGACCTCCTCCTCGAACGACTCGTTCGACGGGACGCCCTGCTCGTCCGGCGCGAGGAACCCCTTCACGGTGACGTCGAGCCAGAGCTCGAGCTCGTCCTCCCCGGAGGGCCGGACGCGGACCCCCTCAGGGGCCGGCGGAAGGCCCGCGCCCGGGAGCTTCAGGCCGAGGACGTCCTCGAACCCCTCCAGGACGTAGCCGCGCCGCGTGAGGAAGGCGCCGAGCGAGGGATCGGCGAGGCTCGAGAGCTCGACGCGCACGGGACAGGCCCGGCGCGCGTACTCCGCCTCGACCTCGGCGAGCTCCGGCCCGGGCAGCTCCCCGTCGAACCCGAGGCCGATCACCTTGTTGAGCGGCGAGCCCGGCTCCGTGAAGGCGGCGTGCCCCCCCGCCAAGGGGATCGAGAGGACCCCGGTCCCCTCGCCGGCACGCCGCGCGGCGGCGGCGACGCCGTCCGCGAGGAGGCGGGCCTCGGCCCGCTCGATCCGGGCGGCGAGGGCGACGTCGCAGGCGAGCATGGCGGGCCTACGTCCCGATCCGCGTCAGCCGGAGGATCGGGCCGTCCGGCGCCGTCTCGTCGCGGAGGTCGATCTCGGCGAAGACGGCCCAGGCGTTGTCGCCCTCGGGGTCGAGGAGCGTCTGCGTGACGCTCCAGCGGCGCGGACCGGCCGGCTTCAGGTTCGTCCACTGGTGGAGGCGCGACTCGGGCCCGGCGAGGAGTTCGCCGTGCTCCTCGAAGAAAGGCGCGAGGGCCGCCTCGAAGCGCTCGGGCGTAAAGGCGCCCTCCGCGCCCTCCGCGGGCTGCCAGACGCGCTCGGCGGCGTCCTCGAAGTCCCGGCGCGACAGCGCGCGGACGAGGAGGTGGAGCTCGGAGCGGACGCGCGCCGCGAAGACGCGGGGATCCGAGAGGAGCTCGCGGAGCCAGGCCGCCTCGCGCGGCTTCTCCGGCTCCGCCTTCGCCTCGAGGACCTCCTCCGGGTGCCGGAGGCTCTCCCACTCCTCGAGGAGGCTCGCGTCGGTCTCGCCGACGAGGGCCCGGAAGAAGCCGAGGACGTCCCAGAGCTCGTCCGTCTTCGCCGGCTCGGGGACGGTCTGGTCGAGGGTCCGGTAGAGCTGCGAGAGGTAGCGCAGGAGGACCCCCTCGCTCCTCTCGAGGCCGTAGCTCTTCACGTAGTCGGGGAAGCCGGCGAACGTCTCGAACATCTCCCGGCCGATCGACTTCGGCTTCGGCTCGGTGCCGCCCGCCCACGGGTGCGCCTCGCGGAACGCCTCGAAGGCGCCGAAGAGGAAATCGGCGAGCGGCTTCGGATGCGTCACCTCCTCGAGCTTCGCCATTCGCTCCTCGTACGGCACCCCCTCGGCCTTCAGCTCCT
>JBDIBE010000467.1:0-2634 GCA_039812785.1 Thermoanaerobaculia bacterium
CCTTCTGAGGCAGCACCGCGGGAAAGTGGGCGAGGTGGCGCGCGCGGCCGGGATCGCCGAGCGGAACCTCTACGAGAAGCTGAAGGCCTACGGCCTCTCGCGCGACGACTACCGCTGAGCGGCGCGGCCCGCGAGGGGGCGTATCGGATGCGCGCGTCCGATCCCTGGCCCCCGGCATCCGATCGCGCGGCGTGCGCGAGCCGTCCTGACGCCCGCACGGGGCCGCAGGTATCGCTCCGGCGGGAGCGGAAGGATGCTCCGGGCCGGCGGCCCGCCTCTTGCTGACGCTGTTCGACGTGGCCCCCCGCACCGAGACGTCCAGGACATGACCGAGGCGAAGATGACGACGAGAAGAGGCTTCTCCCTCCTTCCGGTTCCGCTCGCGCTCACCGCCGCCGCCGGGGGCCTCGCGCTCGGGGTCGGGACCTTCGCGTTCTACTACGCGAAGGGCTCCTCCTACCTCGGCAACGACCCGGCCACGTGCGCGAACTGCCACGTCATGCAGGGGCACTACGACGCGTGGGTCGCCGGGCCGCACCACCAGGCCGCCACCTGCAACGACTGCCACACGCCCGCGAGCCCCGTCGCGAAGTACATGGTCAAGGCGACGAACGGCTACCACCACTCGATGGCGTTCACGCTCGGAGGGTTCCCCGACGTCATCCGGGCCCGCCCGGAAAGCCTCGAGGTCGTCGAGGCGAACTGCCGCTACTGCCACGCCGACCTCGTCGACTCGATGCCGGGCGGCGGCGCCGTCTCCTGCATCCGCTGCCACGCCTCGGTCGGCCACCAGCGCTGACCGCCGACACGCCACTGCCGCCAGGAAGGAGCACCTGATGTCCAGAGAGAACCCGGCCCCCCAGAAGAAGCGCGGGCTCCTCATCGCCCTCGTCGCGGGCGCCTTCGCCCTCGGGGCCCTCGGCGCCGCCGCCCTCCTCGTCAACATCGCCGAGCGGAAGCAGGAGGCGAAGAACACGTACGTCCGGCTCGTCGACGTGACGGAGGACGACGTCGACGCGGCGAAGTGGGGGACGAACTGGCCCCGCGAGTACGACGGCTACAAGCGCACCTCCGAGCCGACGCACACGAAGTACGGCGGCGGCGCGGGCGTCGCCGAGGGCGTGCTGCCGCCGCAGAAGGCCGAGCGCGACCCGTGGCTGAAGAGGATCTTCGCCGGCTACCTCTTCGCGGTGGACTACCGCGACCGGCGCGGGCACGCCTTCATGCTCTTCGACCAGGAGAACACGAAGCGGAACGTGCCGGCGGAGGCGAAGCAGTCGGGCAACTGCCTCCACTGCCACGCCTCGATCCTGCCCCTCTACCGGAAGCTCGGGAAGGAGGCGGCCCCGCAGGCGACCGAGGCCGAGCAGCTCCAGAAGGGGCTCGAGGCCGTCGGCGCCATGAGCTACTGGGAGGCGCACGACGCGCTCGCGAAGCTGACCGGCGGCAAGGCCCACCCCGTCTCCTGCGTCGACTGCCACGACCCGAAGTCGATGGAGACGCGCGTGACCCGGCCCGGCTTCATCGCGGGGATCCAGAAGTACGCCGCCTCGAACGCGGCGGCCGCGCACCTCCCGAGCATCGAGGCCTGGAGGAAGGGGAGCCGGGAGCGTCCGTACGACCCGAACGTCGACGCGAGCCGCCAGGAGAAGCGGACGTACGTCTGCGCGCAGTGCCACGTCGAGTACTTCTGCGGCAAGGGGCAGACGATCTTCTTCCCGTGGGCCGGAGGCCTGAAGGTCGAGGAGATCGAGAAGACGTACGACGAGACGATCGTCAAGGAGAAGCGCTTCAAGGACTGGACGCATGCCGAGACCGGCATGGAGGTCCTCAAGGCGCAGCACCCGGAGTTCGAGGTCTGGAGCCAGGGGATCCACGCGCGGGCCGGCGTCGCCTGCGCCGACTGCCACATGTCGTACCGGCGCGACGGCGCCCAGAAGATCTCCGAGCACTGGGTGAGGAGCCCGCTCCTCTCGGCGAACCGCTCCTGCGCCACCTGCCACCCGAACAGCGACGAGGAGCTGAAGGCCCGCGTCGAGGCGATCCAGGACCGGCACTTCGCGCTCATGACCCGCGCGGGGCAGGCCGCGGTCGACATGATCGACGCGATCGTCGCGGTGAGGAAGCCGTACGACGAGAAGGCCCGGCCCGCCGCCGAGGCGAAGGCGAAGGAGACGCTCGCCGGCAGCGCCGACTTCGCGAAGCTCCCGAAGGCGGAGCAGGAGAAGAAGCTCGCGGCCGAGGTGAAGGCCAACCTCCTCGCCGCCTGGCGCGCGGTCGTAGAGAAGGACGCGGCGCTGACGGAGCTCGGCGAGCTCCAGCGCGCCGCCCAGTGGCGCCTCGACTTCGTCGCGGCCGAGAACTCGATGGGCTTCCACGCCCCGCAGGAGCTGGCGCGCATCCTCGGAGAGTCGATCGACCTCTCGCGCCAGGCGCAGCTGAAGGCCGCCGTGCTCCTCGGCGGGAAGCTCCCGGCCCCGGCCGCGGTCGTCGCCGCGAAGGACGCGAAGCCGGCGAAGTAGGTCCGGTCCCCGCCCCCGGCGGGCCGCCGAACGCAGAGGGCCGCGGGATCGCTCCCGCGGCCCTCGCTTCGTGAAGACTCGATCGCTGCACCCGAATGGCCCGCGGGCGGAT
>JBDIBE010000468.1:0-2631 GCA_039812785.1 Thermoanaerobaculia bacterium
GGACGTGGGGAGGAGTGGTCGGGGCGGGCGGATTTGAACCGCCGACCTGTTGCTCCCAAAGCAACTGCGCTGCCGCTGCGCTACGCCCCGGCGGACGGGATTCTCGGCTCGGGGCGCCGGGTTGTCCACACGCGGGGGGCGCGGCGTGAGCCGGACGATCCTGCTGCTCCACGGGCTCGGCGGCTCGGCCGAGGACTGGAAGGACGCCGCCTCCGCGCTGCCGAAGGGGCTCGAGGCGCTCGCGCTCGACTTCCCCGGGTTCGGGAAGGCCGTGCGGCCGCACGACAGCTACGACCCCGGCTCGCTCGCGCGGTGGGTCGTCGGCGAGCTGGACGACCGCGACGTCGAGACGGCGGTCGTCGCGGGGCACTCGCTCGGCGGCCGCGTTGCCGCCGAGCTCGCCGTCCTCGCTCCGCGCCGCGTCGCCGCGCTCGCCCTCTTCTCGCCGCTCGGCGCCGTCTCCTACGGCTTCACCGACACCCTGAAGTGGAAGGCGATGTCGCGCGCCTCGCTCGTCGGCGCGACGTCGGAGACGACGCTGAAGAACGCGCTCGGCTACGGCTTCACGGTCGACAACGCCGGGAAGAAGGCGTTCGTCGCACGCGGGCTGAAGGCGCGCACCGGCCCGCACGCCCAGGCCGCGCTCCGCGCGCTGGAGCGCTCGGTCGACGGCCTCCTCTCGGCGCCGCCGCTGAAGAAGCGGCTCGCGGGGACGTCGGTCCCGCTCCTCGTGGCGACGGGCGCCGACGACCCGCTTGCCCCGCCGCGCGACGTCGAGGCGATCCTCGAGGCGCGCGCCGACGCGACCTACGCGAAGCTCCGCGGCGTCGGGCACTACGCCCCGATCGAGGCGCCAAAGGAGGTCGCGAAGCTCCTCGCCGAGATCGCCCGGAAGGGCTGATCAGGCGGGCGGGAGCCAGTCCTCGGGCACCCGGCCGAGGAGCGCCTTCCTCTGCGCCCGGAAGAGGCGCTTCAGCCCCTTCTTCGCGACGGAGAGCATCTCGCGGAGGAGCCTGTCGTCGTACGGCTCGCGCTCGGCCGTCCCCTGGACCTCGACGTAGCGCCCCGTGGAGGTGCCGACGACGTTGAGGTCGACCCAGGCGGTCGAGTCCTCGGAGTAGTCGAGGTCGAGCGTGACGACGCCCGCGCCGCTCCCCGGCTCGGGGAGGACGCCGACGGAGATCGCGGCCACGGCCTCGCGGAACGGGACCTTCTTCAGGCCGCCGCGCTTCCGGAGCGTCTCGAGGGCGAGCGCGAGGGCGACCCAGCCGCCCGTCACCGCCGCGCAGCGGGTGCCGGCGTCGGCGACGAGGACGTCGCAGTCGAGCGTGACGGTCCACTCGGGGAAGGTCTTCCTCTCGGCGACGCCGCGGAGGGCGCGGCCGATGAGGCGCTGGATCTCGAGCGTCCGGCCGGCCTGCTTTCCCTTCGCGGCCTCCCGGGGCGTCCGTTCCAGCGTGGCGCGCGGGAGCATCCCGTACTCGGCCGTGACCCACCCCTCGCCCGTGTCGCGGAGGAAGGGGGGCGTCTTCTGCTCTAGGGTCGCGGCGACGAGGACCTTCGTGCGGCCCTGCGTGATGAGGCAGGAGCCCTCGGCGTGCGCGACGACGCCGCACTCGAGGGAGACGGGGCGGAGCTGGAGCGGGGGGCGGCCGTCGGGGCGAGCCATCGCCCCGGAGCTTACGGCAGGTCGACGAGCTCGAGGGCCGCGGCCTCGCGGCCGAGGAAGCGGCCCGCGACGCGGCGGAGCCGCTCGGAGGAGTCGGTGACGAGGAGGTGCGTCTCGCCCGGACCGCCGGAGCGGCGCGCGCCGTCGCCGAGGAGCGCGTCGACCTCCGCGGCGGCGGAGGCGGCCGAGTCGACGAGGAGCGTCCCCTCGGGGAGGGCGGCGGCGATCGTCGGGGAGAGGAGCGGGTAGTGCGTGCAGCCGAGGACGACGACGCGCGCGCCCGCCGCGACGACGGGCTCGAGGTAGAGGCGCGCCGCCTCGCGGGCGACGGCGTTCTCGGTCCACCCCTCCTCGGCGAGAGGCACGAAGAGCGGGCAGGCGACGTTCATCACGGTGCGGAACGGATCGAGGGAGCGGATGGCGCGGCCGTAGGCGTCCGAGGCGACGGTCGCTTCGGTGGCGAGGACGGCGATCGGCGCCGAGGCGGCGGGGCCGCTCAGCCCCTGCACCGTCCGGAGCGCGGCGCGCGCCCCGGGGCCGACGACGCCGACGACGGGCACTCCCATCGCCTCGTCGACGATGGCGTCGAGGGCGAGGGCCGAGGCGGTGTTGCAGGCGACGACGAGCGCCTTCACGCCCCGCGCGAGGAGCAGCGAGACGGCGCGGCGCGCGTAGCGGCGGACGGTCTCGGGCGACTTCGTGCCGTAGGGGAGGCGCGCGGTGTCGCCGAGGTAGAGGAGGTCCTCGGAGGGGAGGCGGCGGGCGACGGCGTCGAGGACGGTGAGGCCGCCGACGCCGGAGTCGAAGAGCCCGATGGGGCGTTCGTCTGTCATGTGCGGTCGAGGTTTCTCGCGGGGCGCGGTGTGGGAGTGAGGCGGGGCGCAGCGGGAGGCGGGACGGGCGTCGGCGCTGCCTTCGCGGCGGGCGTCTCCGCCGGCGCGGCGGACGGGGCCGGCGCGGGC
>JBDIBE010000469.1:0-2621 GCA_039812785.1 Thermoanaerobaculia bacterium
CCCTTCGCGGGCGTCGCGTTCCTCTGGCTCCTCGGCGTCCTCCGGGACCGGATCGGCGACCTCGAGGACCGCTTCTTCGCGAGCGTCTTCCTCGGGAGCGCCCTCCTCTTCCTCGGGATGCTCTTCGTCGCCTCGGCCCTCGCGGGGGCCCTCCTGACGACGTGGGGATCGATGCACGGGACGCTCGTCGACTCGGGCGTCTACCGCTTCGCGCGGACGGCCTCGCTCCAGCTCGTGAACGTCTACGCGATGAGGATGGCCGCCGTCTTCATGATGTCGACGAGCACGATCGCGGTGAGGACGGGGATCTTCCCGCGGTGGATGGCCTTCCTCGGCTTCGGCGTCGCCCTCGTCCTCCTCGCGGGGAGCGGGCGGATCTCGTGGGTGCCGCTGGCCTTCCCCGTCTGGACGCTCCTCGTGGGCGTCCAGGTCCTCGTCGCGAACCTCCGCGGGGCCCGGGCGCCCGGGGCCTGACGCCGCGGGCCTTCCCGAGACGCCGTCGCGGGATTCCCCGTCGCTGGACCCTTGCCGCAGCGCGGCGCAGAATGCCCGATGGCCCGTGCCTTCCGGCGCCGGCCAAGGGGGATCCCATGGCAACGACCACGACGGCCCCGCGTGCGGCCCTCCGCATCGACGACGGGTCCGTCTGGAGGGACCTCGAGAGCGCCGGGGGGACCGACCCGGCCGAGGTCCGCGACCTCCTGGCGAAGGCCCGCGGGCTGAACGGCCTCCGCGGGCGCGACCTCGCCGTCCTCTGCAACGTCACCGACCCGGGGCTCCTCCACGAGCTCTTCGAGGCGGCCCGCGAGGTCAAGGAGACGATCTACGGCAAGCGGATCGTCCTCTTCGCCCCGCTCTACGTCTCGAACCTCTGCGGCAACGAGTGCCTCTACTGCGCCTTCCGCGCGAGGAACCGCGAGCTCGTCCGCAGGGCGCTCACGCAGGAGGAGGTCGCGCGCGAGGTCCGCTGGCTCGAGGAGCAGGGGCACAAGCGGATCCTCCTCGTCGCCGGGGAGGCCTACCCGAAGGAGGGCTTCGATTACGTCCTCCGCTGCATCGAGACGATCTACGCGACGTCGACCGGGCCGGGCGAGATCCGCCGCGTCAACGTCAACGTCGCCCCGCTGACGGACGCCGAGTTCCGCCTCCTGAAGGAGGCGAAGATCGGCACCTACCAGCTCTTCCAGGAGACCTACCACCGCGAGACGTACGCGAAGGTGCACGTCGCCGGGCGGAAGGCCGACTACGACTGGCGCCTCTCGGCGACGGACCGGGCGATGGAGGCGGGGATCGACGACGTCGGCATCGGCGCCCTCTTCGGCCTCTTCGACTGGCGCTTCGAGCTCCTCGCGCTCATGCAGCACGTCGAGCACCTCGAGACGAGGTTCGGGGTCGGGCCGCACACGATCTCCGTCCCGCGGCTCGAGCCGGCCGACGGCTCCGAGCTCGCCGCGCACCCCTCGCACCCCGTCTCCGACGACGACTTCCGGAAGGTCGTCGCGATCCTCCGCCTCGCCGTCCCGTACACGGGGCTCATCCTCTCGACGCGCGAGACGGCCGAGGTGCGGCGCGAGGCGCTCGCCCTCGGCATCTCCCAGATCTCGGCCGGAAGCCGCACGAACCCCGGCGGCTACGAGGCCGACCCGGGCGACCGCCACGCCGAGCAGTTCTCGCTCGGCGACCACCGCCCGCTCGACGAGGTGATCCGCGACGTCGCCGCGCTCGGCTTCGTCCCGTCGTTCTGCACCGCCTGCTACCGCCTCGGCCGGACCGGCGCCGACTTCATGGACAAGGCGATTCCGGGCGCGATCAAGGAGCACTGCAACCCGAACGCCCTCGCGACGTTCCAGGAGTACCTCGACGACTACGGCTCGGAGGAGACGCGCCGGGAAGGCGCGGCGTGCATCGCGCGAGCGCTCGCCGAGATGGAGCCGCCGCTCCGGGAGAAGGCGGCGGAGATGGTCGCGCAGGTGCGGAGCGGGCGGCGTGACGTCTACTGCTGAAGCGGCCGGGCTCCGCGTCGAGCGCGACCTCCTCGGCGAGCTCGCGCTCGCCGCGGGCGCGCTCCACGGCATCCACGCGGCGCGAGCCGCCGCGAGCTTCCCGCTCGCCGGGCGCCCCGTTCACCCCGCGCTCGTCCGGGCCTACGGCGAGGTGAAGCTCGCCTGCGCCCTCGTGAACCGCGACCTCGGCTTCCTCTCCGGCCCGAAGGCCGACGCTCTCGAACGCGCCTGCCGCGAGATGGCCGCCGGGCTCCTGACGGAGCACGTCGTCGTCGACGCCCTGCAGGGGGGCGCCGGGACCTCGACGAACATGAACGTGAACGAGGTCCTCGCGAACCGGGCGCTCCTCCTGATGGGCGAGCGGCCGGGTCGGTACGACCTCGTCTCCCCGCTCGACGACGTCAACCTCCACCAGTCGACGAACGACACCTACCCGACGGCGCTCCGCGTCGCGGCGATCCGGCTCCTCCGCGCGCTCGAGGAGGCCGTGCTCGGCCTCCAGCAGGCCTTCCAGGAGAAGGAGCGCGAGCTCGCGCACGTCGTGAAGGTGGGGCGGACGGAGATGCAGGACGCCGTCCTCCTGACGCTCGGCCGCGAGATGGGGGCCTACGCCGAGGC
>JBDIBE010000470.1:0-2583 GCA_039812785.1 Thermoanaerobaculia bacterium
GCGCATCAGCTCGGTCGGGCCGTCGGAGCCTCCGCCATCGGCGGGAGCCTCCTCCTGCGCCTCGCCGGAGAGGATCCGGACGAGGAGGCCCGACGAGGCGGCGCGGCTCGGCGCGCTGCGGCGCGCGGCGTCGGCCCGGGCGGCGTCGCGGAGCGCGCCGAAGCGGCCGATCCGCGAGAAGAGCGCGACGGGGAGGAAGTCGTCGAGCTCGCGGACGCGGACGACGTCGCCGTCGCGCAGGCGCACCTGCGGCTCGAGGCGGGCGATCGTCGCGTCGAGCGAGTCGAGGTCGACCCGGATCACGCGCCGCTCGCCGAGGGCGCTCCCCGTCTCGTAGAGGGAGCGCGCGCTGCGCCCTGAAAAGTCCCCGGCGAGGAGGACGCGGAACGGCGCGTCGTCCTCGGGACGGGCGGGGCGGGGCTCGGCCTCGGCCTCGAGGCGGACGTCGATCGCACCGAAGGAAAACGGCTTCGACATCGGGGCGGACCTCCTCGGCGGTTGCTGCGCCGAGTATAGGCGCGGAGGAGATAGACTGGCCCCAGCGCAGCAAGGAGGGCCCGTTGATCCGCTTCCTGAAGAAGGTGGGGCGACAGCTCCCCGTGTTGAAGGACATCCACCGGTACATCCTCGCCCTCGAGGCCGAGCGCGAGGATCTCCGCGGCACGGTCGCTTCCCAGAGGGAGGAGCTCTCCCGCGCGCGGGAGACGATGCGGAAGCTCTGGCTCCCGCCGGGCGACCCGCGCTCCCCGATCCCCGACCTCGACGACGTGAGGCGGCGGGAGAGCGAGCTCTTCGGCAAGCCCCCCGAGGAGCTCCCGGGCCTCGACACGCTCGTCGAGGAGCAGCTGACGATCCTTCGCGAGATGAAGCGATGGGGGGCGGAGCCGCCCTTCCCCCAGGGGGGCGACGGGCGGCGCGGCGCGGCGGACGACCCGGCGTGGGGCTGGGCCGACACGGCGCTCCTCCACGCCTTCCTCCGCAAGCTCCGGCCGCGGCGCGTCGTCTGCGCGGGCGCGGGCGCCTTCGTGCCGGCGCTCCTCGACCTCAACGAGCTCGTCTTCGGCCGGACGATCGCAGTCACCGTCGTCGACCCCGAGGCGGAGAAGCTCCGCCCGCTCCTGAAGAAGGAGGAGGAGGAGAAGGTCCGGCTCCTGCCCTCGCGGGCCCACGAGGTGCCGTTCGACACCTACACCTCCCTCGCGCCGGGGGACGTCCTCCTCCTCGACACGAGCCACGTCTCGAAGACGGGGAGCGACCTGAACCACCTCCTCTTCCGCGTCCTGCCGAGGCTGAAGGGGGGCGTCCACGTCCACGCGGCGCACGTCTTCTGGCCGTTCGAGTACCCGGCGGCCTGGGTGACGGAAGGGCGCGCGTGGAACGAGGCCTACCTCTGGCGCGCGTTCCTGATGAACAACGCGCAGTGGGAGATCGCGGTCTTCGCGAGCTTCCTCGAGACGGCCCACCGGAGCGGGGTCCTCAAGGAGCTCCCGCAGTGGCAGCGAAGCCGCGCCGGGGGGCTCTGGATCCGGCGGCGGACCTGACGGCGGGGGGCGGAGCGGCGGGCGCCGCCCCGCTCAGGCCTCGTCGAGGAGCTCCGGGTCCAGCGCCTTGACGAGCTCGACGAGCTTGTCGCGGTAGGCGTCGCGGAGGTTCGCGATGTCGGCGACCTTCACGAACTCCTCGAACTCCTCGCTTCCCGAGATCTCGGTCGTCTCGATGATGACGTCGTCGTCGGGGCGGTAGGTCGAGACCGCCGTGGTGATGCAGGTGATCGGGAGGCTCCCGAACTCCGGGCGGCGCTCGACGACGACCGGGAAGCGAAGCGCCGCGAGCATCTCCTTGATGCCGGGCTGGCGCGTGAAGACGTGCTCGACGAGGAGGGCGTGGACGACGAATCGGCGGAGCTGCTCCTCCGTCCGGTTGCGGTCGGCGAGGAGGCGCTTCAGGTCCTCGAGGCCGAAGTCGCGGTAGTTCACGACCCACTTCAGCGGGGACGTGATCCTCACGGTCTTGCTGTCGCGGTCGCTCCGCGCCGTGAAGGAGTACTCGACCGGCTGCATCTCGAGGGAGGCGCTCATCACCTCGAAGGGCGACTTGAGCTCCTTCGGGAGGTGGAACGGCTTGCTCCCGGCGACCTCGGCGTAGTCCGCCGCGAGGTCCTTGAAGGCCCGGTCGGCCCCCTTCACGAGCTCCTTGCCGTGACCCTGAACGTGCTCTCCGAACATCGCGCGCGGACGCAGGAGCGGCTCGATGGTGATGAGCGTCCCGCGCAGGTCGGCGCGGAGGCTCTCGGCGAGCGATCGTGTCAGTTTCCGGAGGGCGATGAACTTGCGGGTGCTGATCGTCGGCATTCGCGTCCCCTCTCCCGGCCGGCGAGGCCGCGCCGGAGGCGTTCCCGGGGGCTCTCTCGCGCCAGTCTGGAGCCGTTTCGGCGGGGCGTCAAACCCCGAGCGGCGACAGGGCCTCGCGCAGCCGGCGGCGCCCCGCCTCGTCCGGGACCTGCGCTGCGAGCGCCTCGACGAGCCCGGCCCAGGAGGCCTGCCGCTTCGCCTCCTTCCGCACGAGGACCCGGGCGAGCGGGCC
>JBDIBE010000471.1:0-2583 GCA_039812785.1 Thermoanaerobaculia bacterium
GAGCGGCGCGACGGCGTAGGCGTGGTTCGCGCGATTCGGGCAGACGGTGACGCAGAGGCTGCAGACCTCGTCGCAGTCGAGGCAGCGGGCCGCCTCGGCGCGCGCGGCGCCGGCCGGGAGCGACTGGAGGACCTCGACGAAGGAGCCGCGTTCGGACGCCGGCAGGACGGGCACCTCGGACGGCCGCGCGAGGCGAGCCTTCTTCACCATGAGGGCCGGGAGCGTCTTCCCCTTGGGCAGGTGCGGCTCGGCGACCGGCTCGACGCCGTGGAGACGGGCGATCGCCTCGGCCGCGGCGCGCCCGTCGGCGACGGCCTTGATGATCGACGCGGGGCCGCGGACGAGGTCGCCGCCGGCGTAGAGGCCCCCCTGCGACGTCTCGCCCGTCGCGGGCTTCGTCGCGAGCGTCCCGTCCTTCTTCGCGTCGAGGGCGGCGCCGCCGAGGAACTCGAGGGCCGTCTCCTGACCGATGGCGGTGACGATCGTGTCGGCGGCGAGGACGACCTCGCTTCCCTCGACCGGCACCGGCCGCGGCCGGCCGGAGGCGTCGGGCGCGCCGAGCTTCATCTCCTGGCAGGCGAGGCCGACGGCCTTCCCGTTCTCGACGACGACGCGGACCGGCGCGAGGAGCGTCTTCAGGCCGATCCCCTCGACCTCGCAGTCGTGGACCTCCTCGGGGTCGGCAGGCATCTCGGCGCGGGTCCTCCGATAGACGAGCGAGACTTCGCCGTCCTTCCCGACGAGGCGCTTCGCCGAGCGGGCGCCGTCCATCGCCGAGTTGCCGCCGCCGACGACGAGGACGCGCTTCCCGAGGTCGCGCTTCACCCCCTCGCGGAGGCCGTCGAGGAAGACCAGGGCGTCGAGGACCCCTTCGGCGTCCTCGCCGGGGATCCCGAGCTTCTTCCCCTTCTGGGCGCCGGCGCCGAGGAAGACGTGGTCGAACCGCGCGCGGAGGTCGGCGAGGGAGACGTCCTTCCCGACGGCCGTGTTCAGGTGGATCGCGACGCCGAGCGAGCGGAGGCGGTCGAGGTCGACCGCGAGCTTCTCGTCCGAGAGGCGGTACCTCGGGACGGCGCCGCCGACCATGCCGCCCGCGCGCCCCTTCGCCTCGAAGAGCTCGGAGGCGATCCCCGCGCGGGCGAGGTTCAGCGCGGCGGAGATCCCCGCGGGGCCGGCGCCGACGATGGCGACCTTCACGCCCTTCGGGGCGCCGGCGACCTCGGGCTTCGACGTGCCGTTCTCGAAGGCGAAGCGCTTGATCTCGCGGATGCCGAGCGGGGCGTCGTAGAGGTTCCGCACGCAGCGGTCGGTGCACGGGTGGTCGCAGATGCTGCCGGTGACGCCGGGGAGGGCGTTCGAGCGGCGGATCACCTCGATCGCCTCCGTCTCGCGGCCGTTCGCGACGAGCCAGAGGTAGTCGGGGATGTTCTGGTGGGCCGGGCAGGCCTCCATGCAGGGGGCCGCGATGCAGTCGAACGGCCCGAGCGCGCGCTCGCCCTTGAAGGCGAGGGGGCGCTCGCGGCGGCGGAACCGGCTGTCTCCGCGCTCCGCCACGACGCGCTCCACGTGCTTCGCGAGGTTCCAGCGCCGCCCCTTTCCGCCGGAGGCCTTCTCGACGTAGGCGTCGAGGCTCTCCGCCCCGGCGGCGTCCATCGCCGAGCCGAGGTTCTCGAGGTACTGCGAGAGGCGGGCGTAGCCCCCCGGCTTCAGGAGGTCGGTGCAGACGGTGACCGGGGTCAACCCGTCGGCGACGAGGGCGGCGAAGTTCCAGGCGTCGGCGCCGCCGCAGAAGCTGATCGGGACCCGCCCGTCGAGCTCGTCGTCGACGAGCTTCGCGAGCGAGAGCGTGAGCGGATGGAGCGCCCGCCCCGACATGTACATCATCTTCTCGCTGGCGGGGAAGACGGGGCGGTGGTTGACGACCTCGAGCGTGTTCGAGAGCTTCACGCCGAACTCGCGGCCCGCGGCGCGGGCCGCCGCGGCGAGGCGCCTGACCATCGGGAGGGCGTCCTCGAGCCTCGGGTCGTGGCCGAACGCCGCGTCCGGGACCTCGACTCCGTAGCCGAACGTCCCGTTGAGGAGCCCGCGGAGGCGCTCGGGGCCGAGGAGCGTCGGGTTCAGCTTGACCCAGGTGTGGACGCCGAGCTCCTGGAGGAGGTAGAGGGCGATCTTCTCAATCTCCGCGGGCGGGCAGCCGTGCATCGTCGAGAGGGTGATGTGGTCGGAGATCGAGGCCGGGACCTCGACGTCGCGGACGCCGGGCCACGCCTTCGCGACCGCGTCCACGGCGGAGGGGATGGAGCCTTCGGCGTTGCGGATCGAGGCGATGAAGCGCTGGACGCGCTCGCTCCGGATCCCCTCGAGGTTGTAGCCGACGCTCATGGCGAAAAGCGTCCCGGGCGCCGGGAGCGAGAGCCTCGCCGCGAGCGCGTGGACGAGGACCCACGCCTTGAGGTACTCGTCGAAGGACTGCTCGAGCTTCAGCTCCTGAGACCACTCGCAGTTGAAGGTCTCGTCGGCCGAGTCGATGCAGGGGCGGCTGATCGTGAGCTCGTCGAGGACCTGGACCGTCTTCAGCTCGAC
>JBDIBE010000472.1:0-2566 GCA_039812785.1 Thermoanaerobaculia bacterium
ACCGCGACGTCCCGATCGGGGCCGTCGTCGTGAAGGACGGCCTCGTCGTCGCCCGCGCCCGGAACCGCCGCGAGGCCGACCACGACCCGACGGCGCACGCCGAGGTCCTCGTCCTGCGGCGCGCCGCACGCCGGCTCGGCTCCTGGCGCCTCGACGGCTGCACCCTCTACGTCACGCTCGAGCCCTGCGCGATGTGCGCCGGGGCGATCGTCCTCTCGCGCCTCCCGCGGCTCGTCTACGGCGCCGCCGACCCGAAGGCGGGGTTCGTCGGCTCGCTCGGAGACCTCTGCCGCGACGCGCGGCTGAACCACCGCGTGAACGTCGAGGCGGACGTCCTCGGCGCGGAATGCGGCGCGATCCTGAAGGAGTTCTTCCGTGAACGGAGAAGGAAGCCGGCCCCCTGAGACTGGGCCCTTCGCGGCGCCCGAGGCCCCGACGTTCCGCTGCCCCTCCTGCGGCGCCCCGGCCGCGAAGGACGCCCGCGCCTGCGTACACTGCGGGTCGCTCCTCGCCACGAAGCGCTGCGTCTCCTGCTTCGCCCTCTCGCCGCGGGAGGCCGAGCGCTGCGTGAAGTGCGGCGCGCTCCTGCCGGCCCCGGCCTTCGTGGCCGAGGGCTCGGGGAGCTGCCCCGACTGCCGGCTCGACCTCGTCGCCCACGCCTTCGGCGCCGTCGGATACGCCGAGTGCCCCCGCTGCGCGGGCCTCTTCCTCCGGCGCGAGGCGTTCGAGGCCGTCACGAAGGACGCCGACACGCGGGCGAAGGTCCGGCTCGCCGAGCCCGTCCCGGCGGCCTCGCCGTCGGCGAAGGTCTCGAGCACGGGACTGCCCGCGGTGCGATACCGGCCCTGCCCCTCGTGCCGGAAGCTGATGAACCGGACGAACTACGGCGGCGGCTCCGGGATCGTCCTCGACGCCTGCCGCGACCACGGCCTCTGGTTCGACAAGGGGGAGCTCGCCGCGATCGTCGACTTCCTCGAGAAGGGGGGCTGGGACCGGATCCGCCAGCGGGAGCGAGAGAAGCTCTCGGAGGAGGTCCGGAGCCTCGAGGCGCGCAAGGCTTTCGCCGCCTCCACGGGCCTCCCCTCGTCCGACTGGGACCGGCAGCTCCAGGGCGCGCAGGCCATCGGCGGGATCGTCGACCTCGTCGGCTCGCTCGCCGGCTGGTTCCTGAAGCGCTGAAAGGAAAACCCGCCGTTTCCGGCGGGGTCTTCTTCCGGGGGACTAAATGGCGGTGAGGGTGGGATTCGAACCCACGGTAGCCTCTCGACTACACCGGTTTTCGAGACCGGCCTGATCAACCACTCCAGCACCTCACCGCATATGGGCCTCGGAGCGGGCGCGAGAGGATAGCGCAAGCCTCCCCGGAGGGGAAGCCGGGGGCGGGAAGCGCGCTCCTACGGCTCCAGGAACGTGACGAGGACCTTCAGCTTCGCGGCCCGGGGCCAGTCGAGGGTCTTCACGCGGATCGGCAGGGTGAGCGTGTCCTCGTTCGTCAGCCGCGAGACGGACGTCGTCCGGTCCTTCGCCTGGGCGAGGATCCCTCCCTCGGGGTCGAGGAGGAGCGCCTGGATGTTCACCTTCTGCTTCGTGTAGCCGTCATTGCGGAGGTAGAAGCGGAGGGCGACCCAGGTCCGGTCGTCCGGGTCCTTCGCCTTCGCCTCCTCGACGTCGGCGTCCTTCGGCTCGTTGTGCGACTCGACCGCGAGGACCGACGCCTTCTCGAAGGCGATCGAGAGGGGGATCCGGTGCTCGCGCGGGACGTCGACCGAGGCCTCGACGAGCTTTCCGGCCGCGGCGGCCGGAAGGGCGGCGCCGAGGGCGAGGAGGGCCGGGAGGAGGGCGGGGGCGAGGGAGCGCAGGGTACGGGCCATCTCGGAACGTTCTACGTTCCCCGGGGCGGTGGCGTTTCCCCCCCCGCTCCCCGGAGGGGAGAGTTCGTGCTTGACGGAACGGCGCGAGACGGGCAGAGTTCCCGTCCCCGCGGACGCGGACAGGTGTCCGAGTGGTTTAAGGAGCACGGTTGGAAGCCGTGTGTAGTCGAAAGGCTACCGTGGGTTCGAATCCCACCCTGTCCGCCACGTTCGCGCCGCGGGGACCGGCCCCTTCTCCCGCCCCCTGGACTAGAATCCCCCGCCCGGGCCCCTGGGTGAGTTCGGGTCCCGCGCGACGAGCCCCCTCGAACCGTGTCAGGTCCGGAAGGAAGCAGCACTAAGAGGAACGGATCGGGCGCCGCGGATCACCCGGACTCATCGAGGGGCTCGGACTCTTTTCGATGACGACGAACACCTTCGTCCCGCTCGCCCGGAAGTGGCGCCCCCGGACCTTCGCCGACGTCGTGGGCCAGGCCGAGATCGTGAGGGCCCTCACGAACGCCCTGAGCCAGGACCGGATGGCCCACGCCTACCTCTTCTCGGGGCCGCGCGGCGTCGGGAAGACGACCTCCGCCCGCCTCCTCGCCGCGGGCATCAACTGCCGCACGGCGGCCGGCCCGACGCCGAGCCCGTGCGGGACGTGCGAGTCGTGCGTCGAAGTGCTCGAGGGGCGCTCCATCGACGCCCTCGAGATC
>JBDIBE010000473.1:0-2563 GCA_039812785.1 Thermoanaerobaculia bacterium
CGGGCATCTTCAGGTCGACCGCCGGGCCGCCGAGCCCCTCGTACGTCGCCTCGACGTGGACGTAGCGCGTCGCGGGCCTCGGCATCGAGACGGTGAACACAGCGCGGGCCGCCCCGGGGACCGGGGCGGCCGGGGCCGAGAGCGCGGCGACGAGAGGGAGGAGCGCGAGCCGGGACTTCGTCATGGCTCCCTTCGCCGGCCGTCCCGTCAGCGCTCGAACGACTCGGTGCGCGAGGCCGCCGAGAGAGGCACGAGGAAACGGCCGGGGTCGGTCGCGACCTTCCGGTGCGCGTCGGCGAGGGTCGACTCGCCCGCGTAGCTGACGGCCGAGCGGAGGTGCCCGGCGATCCGGGCGAGGACGTCGACGACGCTCCCGACGTACGGGACGCGGACCGACTGCCCCTCGGCGGGGGTCGCGAGGGCCTCGGCCGCGCCCGCCTCGGTCGTCCCGTCGACGACGGCCTCGGGCGAGGTCATGCCGCGGTAGAGCTTCACCTTCTGCCGCGTCGCCGGGTCGTCGACGACGATGCCGGGGGACTCGTCGGTCCCCGAGAGGAGCGAGCCGAGCATGACCGTCGAGGCGCCGCAGGCGAGGGCGAGGAAGACGTCCTTGTCGTTCCGGACGCCGCCGTCCGCGATGATCGGGACCTTTCCCTCCGTCCCGAGGTACGCCTCGCGGATCGCCTGGAGCTGCGGGACCCCCGCCCCCGTCTCGAGGCGGGTGCGGCAGCCGCGCCCCGGCCCGACGCCGACCTTCACGGCGGCCGCGCCGAGGTCGACGAGGAAGCGGGCCCCTTCGGCGGTCGCGACGTTGCCGACGACGAGCGGGATGCCGGGGAAGCTCTTCCGGAACGCGGGCACGGCCTTCGCGAGGATCCCGGAGTGGGCGTGGGCGACGTCCATGAGAACGACGTCGACCTCCGCCTCGGCGAGCGCCGCGGCCCGCTCGAGGTAGTCGCCGGCGGCGCCGATCGCGGCGCCGACGCGCAGGCGCCCGCGCTCGTCCTTCACGGACCACGGCTTCTTCTTGAAGAGGTGGAGGTCGCGCATCGTGACGAGGCCGCGGATCTTCCCGGCGTCGTCGACGAGGGGAAGCTTCTCGACCCGGCGCTCCCACATCGCCTTCTCGGCCTCTTCCATGCTGACGGTCGGCGGGCGCGTGAGGAGCCGCGTCCGCGGCGTCATCAGCTCCTCGACCCGCTTCTCGTTGCCGTCCGGCGGGTGCGGGAGGTCGCGGTGGGAAAGGATGCCCGCGAGGAGGCCGGAGCCGGCCGTCTCCTCGATGAGGATGCCGCTCGAGCGGTGCCGCTCGATGAGGCGCCGCACCTCGGCGATCGTCGCCGTCCGCGGGAGGACGAGCGGCTTCTCGATGACGTAGGAGTGCCGCGTCTTGACGTAGCGGACGCGGGCGGCCTGCGCCTCGACGGAGCAGCTCCGGTGGAGGAAGCCGAACGCCCCCTCGAGGGCGAGGGTCTTGGCCATCTCCTCGCCGACGACGGTGTCCATGTTCGCGCCGACGATCGGGAGCCCGAGGTCGAGGCCGGGAACGAGCGGCATCGTGAGGGCGACGGTCCGTCGCGTCGCGACCGGGCTCTCCTGGGGCCGGAAGAGGAAGTCGTCGAAGGTGCGGCCGAGGAAGAGGGGTTCCAGCTCGCGCATCGGGGGAATGGTGCCACGGCGGCGGCCCGGGGAGCGCCCTCGTGCCAAGATCCGTCCGTGGACGCCGGCCTCCAGGGCGAAGAGGCGGCGCGCCCCGGGCGCGCCCGCCTCGCCGTCGCCGTCCTCCTTCTCCTCGCCCTCGCCGCGGTCCTCCTCGGACGCACCTGGATGACGTGGCTCGACCCGTTCGTCGACGGGAGCAAGGAGCTGCGGATCCCCCAGCGCGTGGCGCACGGAGAGCGCCTCTACGCCGACGTCGTCTGCCACTACGGGCCGGTCCCGAACTGGGCGCATGCGGCCGCGTTCCGACTCCTCGGCGACCGGCTGATGACGCCGCTCGCGCTGCTCCTCCCGCTCGCGGGCCTCGCGTTCGGCGCGCTCTTCGTCCTCGCGCGGCGCGCGGCGGGGCTCGCGGCGGCGGCCTGGGGGACGGCGTGGGGGCTCGTTCTCGCGCTCGTCGCGCCGAACGGCGGCGCGCTCGTCCTCCCGTACAGCTACGCGGGGACGCACTCGCTCGCCCTCTCGGCGCTCGGCCTCGTCCTCTCGCTCTCCGACCGGGCCGGGCCGCTCGCCGCCGCGGCGGGCTGCTGGGCCCTCGCCCTCGCCTCGAAGCAGGAGCTCGCCGTCGCCGCGATGGGCGCGAGCCTCCTCGCGCATGCCGTCGGCCGCCCCTTTCCGAGGCTCGTCCCTCTCCGGGCCGCGTTCGCCGTCGCGGGAGGGTTCCTCGGCGGCGCGGCGCTCTTCGCGTATGCGATCCGCGGGATCCCGGGGGAGCTGCTCGCCCCCGAGGGGCCGCTCATCCTCTTCGCGATCCCGGAGGAGTGGCGCCGCCTCTTCCGGTGGGTCTCGGGGCTCGACGCGCCGGGCGAGTCGCTCGCGGCCGTCGCCACCTCGGCGCTCCTCG
>JBDIBE010000474.1:0-2558 GCA_039812785.1 Thermoanaerobaculia bacterium
GCCCGTCGCAGCCGGGGGAGGAGGACCTCGGCCCGCTGCCGGCCGACGCGCCGCGGGCCGTCGAGACGCGCGTGACCGCCTCGCGCTCCGGGCGCTTCCTCGCCCTCCGGGGGGAGGAGACGTGGGAGGTCTTCGAGAGGAGCGGCGCGGCGTGGGAGCGGCGGCTCCGGGCGCGCGTGCCGCGCGCGGACGGGGAGGTCTTCGATCTCGGCGAGCGTTTCGCGGCGCTCGCGACGGGAGAAGGGGGGCCGGTGCGGGCGTGGTCGCTCCCGGAAGGGGCGCCGCTCCTCGAGGCCCCGTTCGCCGAGCGTCGCCTCTTCGCGATCGCGGTCGACGACGCGCGCGGCCAGGTCGCCGTCGCGGGGCCGTTCGACTCCGTCGCCGTCTTCCCGACGGCGGGCCAGGAAGGCCCTCGCCTCCTGCCGCGCCGGGGCTGGACGTACGGCCTCGCGTGGGTCTCCGACGCCCCGACGCTCCTCGCCTCGGGCCAGGAGGGGATCGCGGCGTTCCGCGCGGGAGCCGAGGCGGCCGCCCTCCTTCCGTCCGTCTCCCCCGGCGGCTCCCTCTTCCTCGACTCCGACTTCCTCCTCGCGCTCGTCCCGAGGCGGCAGCGCCTCGCCGTCGTCTCCTTCGCGGGATTCCCGCCGTCCGCGCGCGTCCCCGCCGGCGGGCAGCCTCTCTGGGCCGCCGAGCACGACGCCGAGGGGGCGACGGTCTTCGCCGGAGGACGCGACGGGCGCCTCTGGTCCCTCGACACGGGAACGCTCGCCGTGCGCCGGGCCGACGCCCACACGGACGGCATCCCGTCGCTCGCGCGCGAGGGGGACCTCCTCGCCTCCTCCTCCGACGACAAGACGGTCGCCCTCTGGCGCCTTCCCGGCCCGGCGCTCCGGGCGAGGACGAAGGCGCACGACTTCCTCGTGAACGACCTCGCGGTCGTGGAGGGGCGCGACGGGCGCGAGCTCGTCACCGCCTCGTCCGACGGCACGGTGCGGCGCCGCGCCTGGCCCGGGCTCGAGCCGCTCGAGACGATCGACACCTCCGCCCTCGTCGGCCGGCCGATGTCGCTCCACGCCGTGTGGCCCGCGCCGGGGACGCGCAGGATCCTTGCGGGGAGCTGGAAGTCGAGCCTCCTCGACCTCGCCGAGAAGGACGGGCGGTGGACGGCGCGCGAGCACCGGGTGCCGTCGGGCGCCGTCTACCGGCTGGCGCCTCTCCCGCGCCTCGGCCTCGTCGTGGCGGCGGGGATCGAGCCCTCGAGCCTCCACGTCTTCGACCTCGCCTCGGGGACGCTCTACCCGCTCGACGCGGCGGGCCTCGACGCGATGTGGGCCGTCCCCGTCGCGGGGAAGGACGAGGTGCTCGTCGTCGGCCTCGACGGCGTCTCGCGCTACGCCTTCTCGGCGCTCCTCCCCGACGCGGCCGGGAGGCGGACGCTCCGCGTCCGCGCCTGGTCGGGGCGACAGACGGGCGCCGGTCTCCAGACGGCGACGCTCCTCCCCGACGGGGCGCTCTGGGCCGGGTCGGTGAAGGGGGAGCTTCTCCGGTTCGAGCCGCGCCTCCTCGACGGCCCGCCCCTCCTCGAGCGGAGCCTCGAGATCGGCCCGGGGCGCTGAGCGGGCGCGAAGGCCCCTCTTCGGCTAACCTCCGGGCCGTGCGTGCCCGATTCCCGAACCTTCCCCGGGCGGTCGCCCTCCTCCTCCTCGCCCTTCTCGCCTCCCTCGGCGTCGCCGCGTCGCTCCAGGCGGCGCAGCTCCGCGACCTCGCCCGTGACGAGAAGCGCGGCGGCCACACTCTCTCCCGGCACGTCGGCCTGACCGACGCCCAGCTCCGCGAGCGCCTGAAGAAGGACGGCCGGCTCTCCGCGGCGTCCACCTGGCCGGACCGCGCGACGGCCGAGCGCGTCGTCACGGCGGCGATCAAGAGGAGCACGCGGCGGATCGCCGAGTGGACGGCGCGCGAGGGGAGCCGGGCGAACCTCGTCATCGACTGGCCCGGCGACGGGAAGGTCATCGGCCGTTCGCTGAAGCGGGGGGCGAAGGAGCCGGTCCCCTGCACCCGCGCGCTCGTCGTCCTCCGCTGGGACGCCGAGGCGGAGATCTACTACGTCCTGACGTCGTACCCGGAGGCCTCGAGATGACCGCGACGAAGCCGTCGACCCCTTCCACGGACCCGCGCGCCTACCCGGCGCTCCGCGAGGCGTTCCGGGGCTACCTCCACGAGGACTGGACGACCGAGTACGCCGACTCGGAGGACGCGGCCCGCGCCTTCCGCCGCGACGCCGCGGACGAGCAGTCGAAGGCCGTCGCCGCCGAGGCGAAGAGGCTCCGCGCCGCCCTCGCCGGGACGGAGGTCCGCGAGCTCCGGAAGATCCTCGGGGCGGGCTTCGGGTCGGGCTGGAGGCCGTCGACGGCCGCCGAGGCCGACCGCGTCCTGGCGATCCTCGCGGGCGAGTAGCGCCCCGCTCCGCGGCGCGAGCGCGCGCCCCGTCCGCGGTTACACTCCCGCGCCATGTCCCTCCGACGCCTCGCCCTCGCCGCCGCCCTCGCCGGCGCGCT
>JBDIBE010000475.1:0-2549 GCA_039812785.1 Thermoanaerobaculia bacterium
GGGCCGCGATGAAGGAGTGCTTTCCGACCGGGATGTTCTCGAGCCACTCGTCGGTCCACGCCGTCAGAACCTTCTGCGGCTCCTGGTCGACCCGGTAGACGACCTGGCACGCCTCCGGGTCCGTGAGCGGCCCGAGCTTGCAGCCCGTCACGAAGTAGTCGAAGAGGATCTTCGTCGCCTCGCTCTTCTTGAACTTCCCGCGCGGCCCGTTGACGGTGATCGTCGGCTTCGACGGGTCGAAGGCCGGCTTGCCGTCCTTCTCGCCGACGTGGAACGTGACGGCCGCGAAGGCGCTCGCCTCGCGGATCGTCTCCTGCCAGGGGCGCTGGACGAAGGCGAGAAGGGTGTGGGTCCCCTTCGGGAGGGCGGGGAAGACCCACGCCTTGTCGATCTGGTACCAGGCCGGAAGCGCGCGCCCGTCGAGGACGAGCTGGACCTGCTGCCCCTTGCCCGTCGCCTCGTCCTTCCAGATCTCGAAGTTCTCGACCGCGACCTTGACCTCGACGCGGGCGCCCTTCGGCGCCGGCTTGCCCGGCTCGGCGGCCGGCATCGGGAAGACCTCGTCCGGGGTCGGCGAGAGGATCTTCACGGAGACAGGTCCCTTCGGGCCGCGCCCGTCGGGGTAGCCCGGGATGGGTGACTTCGGGTCCACCGGCGTCTGGGCCGCGAGGGGCTGCGTGGCGACGAATGCGAGGGCAAGGAGAGCAACGTAAGGCTTCATCGGCTCTGGCTCCTTGTAGGGCGACCTCGTTCCGTGTCGACCCGGGGGGCGTAAATGTACCAGACACTCCCCGGAGTCAGTCCGGGGAAGCCGCCGGGGGTCAGCTCCCCGGCGCCTCTTCCCTGCGGTATCCCTCGGGCACTCGGAACTCCCCGGGGTCGACGCCGACGCGGACGTGGGTCAGCTCGACGTACGTCGTCTCGGCCGAGCCGTCGGGCCTCGGGACGCGGCGCACCTTGCGGACGACGATCCCGTCGAGGGCCTGCGTCGACCAGTAGGTCGTCGTCGGGGTGCCGATGGCGCCGGGAACGTCCTCGAAGCGCCAGATCGCGCATGCGTTCCCCGCGAAGACGGCGTCCGACTCGCGGTGGTAGGCCTTGATGCCGCGCCGGTTCGCCTCGGCCGCGTGATTGAAGTCGGGGCCGAGGGGCCAGTCGTCGAGGTGAGCGAAGAGCGCCTCCGCCGTCCCCTCCCGGTAGCTCTTCGTGGCCGGGTTCACCTCGAAGACCGTTCCCTTCGCCGTCTCGCGAACGAAGTACGGGGCGTCCTCGAGGTCCGAGGTCGAGCGGCGGACCGCCTCGCCGCGGACGGCGATCCGGAACCTCGCGAGGACCTTCTCGCCCGCCCGGACCGTGACGAGGCCGCTGTAGCCGTCGGTGCGCGGCCGTGGAGGGGGGCTCATCAGCTTCCCGCACGCCGGGGCGAGGAGGCCGGCGCCCGCGAGGAGCGCGGCGGCGAGGAGCGCGCGGGACGGGGCGGCGGGACGGCGACGGCTCATGGGGCCCCCGTGATCGTCAGGCCGAGGAAGTGCTGCATGACGCCGAGCGCTCGGAGCGTGACCCAGCGCGAGAGCTCGCCCTCGCGCTCGAGCGGGACGGGGAGCCTCACGCCGAGCGGGCGCTCGAGCTTCCAGCGGGCGCGGTGATCGGCGCGGGCGCCGAGGCGCGCGAGGGCGGCGTCGACCTCGGGGCCGCGCTCGACCCCGGCCACGGCGAGCGCGTGAAGGAGCTCGAGGAGGTCGGACGCCTCGCCGACCGCGATGCCGGGCCGGGCCCTCTCGGCGGCCGCCTCGGCGAGCTCGACGCTCTTCGCGCGCTCGACCGAGAAGGCGACGGCGTTCCTCACCGCGGGCGAGCGGAGCTCCTCGGGGATCGCCGTGAGGACGAGGAGGTCGGGGGCGACGCCCTCGCCGACGTTCTCCGAGGCGACGCGGCGGCGCGCGAGGACCTCGGCCGCGCCGAGGAGGCGCGGGTCGGCGGCGTAGCCGAGGCGGACGAGGGCGCGGCAGGCCGCGGTGAAGCCGGCGCCGACCGCGGGGGTCTCGCCCCGCTCGTACTCGACGAAGACCCGCTGCCAGCGTGCGAGGAGGAGGTCGGCCGCGTGCTTGAGCTCGGGCACCTCGACGTCGCACCCGACCTCGAGGAGGAGGAGGACGAACGAGGTCCCCGGGTCGACCGGGTCGGCGAAGCCGGACGGCCCGCCGACGGGGAGCATGCCGCGCAGGTGCGGCAGGACGTCGCGCAGGAACGGGTCGCGGAGGAGGACCTGGCGCGCCTTGCGCCGCTCGATGTCCTTCGCCGGGCGGTGGAGGAGGTCGCGGAGCGCGACGTAGCGCGCGGCCTGCGACTCGCGGGAGAGGAGCCAGTCGAGCGTCGAGAGCGGGAGCGGGTAGGCGCCCGCCGGCAGCGCCCGCTCGGGGCGAGGGCGGACCTCGCGGCGCACCGTCGCCGGCATCGCGTCGGCGACGACGGCGGGGCGCGCGTCCTCGCGCGGACGATCGCGCCGGACGGGACGCGCGGCGCGAGGCGGCGACGCCTCGCCGTCACGG
>JBDIBE010000476.1:0-2541 GCA_039812785.1 Thermoanaerobaculia bacterium
ATCCCGTCCGAGGGTCGTACACCGTCCGTCCGACCCCGGGAGCGATCTTCCCCGGTGCGGGCAGGTAATGGCGGGACGCAGGTCGCGGGAACCGCAGGAGGTGACTCATGACGAATCTGGTGCTCCACAGGGACCGGGCGAACACCCTCGTGGAAATCGCTCGAAGCCACGTCGCCGACGGCTCGATCTGCGACCTGGAGACGCCCGCGCTTCTCCGGCGGATCGCCGCCGACGAGCTCGGCGAGGCGGTCGTCCTCGGCGTCGTCGTCGTGACGGCCTTCCCGTTCCACGCCCACCCGCCCGACGACTTCGCCCTCGTGGAGTACGAGGCGCGCCCCGGCGTCCGGAACTACCGGCTCGCGCGCGTTCCGAGGAACG
Source organism: Thermoanaerobaculia bacterium (assembly GCA_039812785.1). Lineage (GTDB taxonomy): Bacteria > Acidobacteriota > Thermoanaerobaculia > UBA5066 > UBA5066 > UBA5066. Next base: position 379 of record JBDIBE010000476.1, read on the forward strand.
ACGCCACCAGCATCCGCATCGGCGCCTTCGAGCGCGCGTTCCACCGGGCGTGCGTCCTGATCAGCCGCCGGATCCTCGACGCCCTCCGCGGCCCGATGCCTCTCCCCCCGCAGCCGGGGCCCGCACTGCGGCTGCGCCTCGGCGCCGAGGACCCCGACCGGGCCGCTCTCGTCGCCGGGCCTTCGAGCTGCTGACGTAACTTCAAGAAGAGGAGAACTGAATGACCGACTTCAACCCCGTCTGCCTCGTCCTCGACCCGTCCGCCCCTCTCGGCCCCGGGCCGATCCGTACGCCGGACCTCGTCGTCCTCTTCGGGCACGGCAACCGGATCTGGGTGAAGGCCCGCGTCCCGAACGGCCGGCTCCGGCCGATCGGGCGGATCGCGACCGTCATCCCGGAGGGGCCGGGCTCGGAGACCGCGCTTCTCGACGCCCTCCTCGCCTTCTGGCCCGAGCGCTTCCGCTCCTGCCCTTCGCTCGCCGCAGTCGAGGCGAAGCTCGCGGAAACGACGTTCCTGGACCTCAACGAGAAGCCCGAGGAGATCCCCGCGGAGTGGATGGCGCTGCGCCGCGAGGCCCGCCCGATCTACGAGAGGCTGGTCGTCGTGAGGGTCGACGGCGCGCTCCTCGCGCCTTTCAAGCCGTAGCAGGGTCCCGCCGGGAGACACCCGTCTCTGGCAACATCGCAGCGGGTGTGGAACGCTCGCCAATTGGGGGACGCGTGAGAATCGTCTTCGATCCCGACTTCGACTCCGGAGCCTGGCCCGGCCCCCTCGGGGGGCGGGCCGCCGTCGCGGGCGAGGCGTGGCTGGGCGAGGCAGGATTCCTCGGCCATCTCGAGACCGCCCTCGGGCTCGGCGGACCGGCCACTCCCGCGTCGCGTCGCGTCGCGGCTCTCGTCCCGACCATCCGGGGCACCGCGGGCTTCTGGAGCGAGTCGGCCGCCGTCGATCCCCTCTCCGTCGCACGACGCCTCCTCGCCTGGCGCGACGCGCTCGTCATCCAGGGCTGGAGGGGCGAGGAGGTGCCGGGAGCGCCCCGGCTCTCCGCCCTCGCGGCCGTCACGCGCGAGGCTCTGCCGGGGCCGGCGGACAGGCTCCTCGCGGTGGAAGCCGCGCTCTCCAGCCGTTCCGCCGGCATCGCGGAGCTCCTCCTCCTTTCCGCCATCGAGACGTTCCCGGCCGCGTGGCGGCGGCTCTTCACGGCCCTCCAAGGCCGAGGCACGAGAGTCGAGAACCTCGACGTGTCGCCCGCGCCCGCCCGGGGTGACCTCGGCGCGGCCCGTGCGCCAGGCTTCTCTCCGTCGGGCGACGGCTGGCTGCAGCTCGTCCGCCCCGCGGGCCCCATGGAAGCGGCCGAGTCGATCGCGGCCTGGGTCGCGGCGCAGGGCTCGCTCGACGAGACGGTCGTCATCTCCCCCGAGCCCGTCCTCGATGCCGCGCTCCGTCGTCACGGCCTCCCCACGACGGGCGCGGCGGCCCGGCACGCCGACGACGCCCTCCTCCCTGTCGTTCCCCTCGTCCTCGCGCTCGGGCTCGACCCGGCCGATCCCCAGCAGGCCCTCGATCTCCTCCTCCTTCCCGTCGGGCCCGTCCCGAAGAGCGTCGCGGGGCCGCTCGCCAGAGCGCTCCACGAGCAGCCGGCCGTCGGAGGCCTGAAATGGGAGGCGGCCCTCGAGAGCGCCCTCGGGCGGATCGAGGACGAGAAGCGGAGAGCCTCCCTCGCCGAGCGCCTCGCGGTCCTTTTCCGTCCCGGAGCCGTCCGCGACCACTACGCGGCCGACGAGGCCCGGAGGCGGCTCGCCCTCGTCGAGCGCTGGCTCCGCGGCCGCATCGAGCGCGGCGACGACGCCGGGCCGCTGCGGCGAGCCCTTTCCTTCGCTCTCGCCACGGCCGACGTCCTCGATCGGAGCGGCCTCGGCGAGCTCACAGAGGCCTCTTTCGGCCGCGTCGTCGGCGAAGCGGCCACGGCCGTGTCGGCAGAGGCGCCCTTCCCGCGCGAGGCCGGCCTCGGAGTGGTCGGCGCCCCGGGGGGCATTGGCGGCCCGGCGCGCCGCGTCGTCTGGTGGGACTTCCGCCGCTCCGAATCGGCGGCCTCCGCGGCATTCCCGGCCACTGCGGTCGAGCGGGCCGCGCTCGCCGCTGTCGGCGTCGACCTCGAGCCG
>JBDIBE010000477.1:0-2538 GCA_039812785.1 Thermoanaerobaculia bacterium
GCAACCGCGATCTCGTACAACTCGAGCTGTCTGGGGCGGTGACGGGCGGTGATGCTCCCGCTCTGCACGCGGAACGCGTAAAGAGGCTCCGGGAGAAAGAGGAATGCACCTCGGTCCGCCAGCCGGAGCCAGAGGTCCGAGTCCTGCGCGAAGTAGAACTCCGGCCGATACCCGCCGACCGCCTCGAAATCGCTCTTCCGGAACATCGCTGAGCCGTGGATCGGGCTTCGCCGTTCCTCGAGGACTCCCCTGGTTCCTGCTTCGGGGCCGACCGGGAACCGGGTCGTCATCAAGGGCTCGTCGCGCGGACCGATGAGCTCGATCCAGCTCGCCGCGACGGCAACCTTCGGCTCCTCGGTCAGCACCGCCGCCAGCTTCGCCAGCCTTCCGGGTCGCGACAGGTCGTCGGCGTCCTGTCGAGCGATCAGCTGGCCCTTCGCCTCGGCACATCCGCGCGCGAGCGCCCTCGTCAGGCCCGCGTTCTCCTGCTGGACGACACGCAATCGAGGGTCGGCTTGCGCGAACGACGCCAGGATCTCCGGGGATCTGTCGGTCGAGCCGTCGTCGACGGCGATGACCTCGAAGTCGGCACCTTCCTGCGCGAGGAGGCTCTCCATCGACGCGGGCAGGTACGTCTCGTCGTTGTAGACCGACATGACTACGGAGACGAGCGGCGCGCTCATCGTGCCGGCTCTGGCCTGAACTTGTCGAGAAAGCAAGCGAGCCGCCCCGCGCGTTCCCAGCCGAAGACCCCAGCCACGGCCGAATACGCACGGAAGTCCGCCCCCCGGCCGCGCACCGGCCCCGAGGCCTTCCGCGCGAGCCGGAACATCGCCTCGGCTTCGGCGCCGAGGCCGGCCGCGCCGCACTGGCGGGCGAGCAGGAACAGCTCCCGCGCGTAGCGCTGCATCTCCGGTACGCTCGACCCGACACCCGCCCGAACGGCGTGGCGGTAGATCAGCTCGTGGGCCCTCGCCCTGTCAGCCAGCTTCGCGGGCTCTCCCGTCCCGCCAGCGCTCGCCCTCGGTGCGTCGTGGTGACGGTGTTCCGCGAGCCATTCCGGGCACCAGACCGGCTTCACTCCCTCGGCCCCGGCCCTCGCGTCGTACTCCATGTCCTCCTCGATGCGGAGGCTCGTCCACGGGCCGATCCGATCCGACGCAGAGCGCCGCCAGAGGGGTGTGACGGTCTGCCAGAGGCGCCCCGCGAGGAAGGCCGGGAAGATCGCATTGATCGGTTCTCCCGTCCGAAGCGTCGGGCGATCCGGGACCGGACCACCGATCCGGAGTTCTTGCGTCCTGCAATAACAGACGCCCGCCCCTGGCTCTCGCCGGAGCGCCTCTACCTGGAGCTCGAGCTTCCGTGGATGCATCCAGTCGTCGCTGTCGAGGTACTGAAGGAACTCCCCCCGCGCCGCCCTCCGGCCCGCCTCTCGTGCCGCCCCGGGGCCCGCGTTCGTCTGGTGGAGCGACCGGATCCAAACGGAATTCCGGCAAGCCATCTCGTCGCAGGCCGCGCCCGTTCCGTCGGTCGAGCCGTCGTCCACGAGGATGACCTCGATCGGACGGTAGCTCTGCGCCTCGGCCGAGGCGACGGCCTCGGCGAGCATCGCGGCGCGGTTGAACACCGGGACGATGATGGAGACGAGCCCCGGATGGACCTCGGTCGGGCCGGCGGAACTCATCGTTCCGCGCTCCTGCCGACGAGGAGGTAGTCGCCGTCCTCCCGGCCATCCTTCGCGAGGTGCAGCTCGTATCCGATCTGCCGAAGCAGGTCGCGGCACGACTCGAAGAGCTTCCAGCCGTGCGCGGAGAGCACGATCGCCGGCCGCGCCTCCTCCAGCGTGCGCCTCGCGCCGGCGAGGACGTGCAACTCCGCCCCTTCGACGTCGATCTTCAGGACGTCGGGCCGGCGAACAGCCCCGTCCCTGACGAGGTCGTCGAGGGCGACCGTCACGACGTCGATCGAGCCATCCGGCGCCAGGCCACCCATAGCCGGGTTGTCCGCCGGGCCAAATCGTTCCCTCCCGGCCCGATCCGACACCGCCGCGGCGACGACGGTCACGTTCCGCGCCCTGTTCAGACGGACGTGCTTCTGCAATGCGCTGAGGTTCTCCGGAAAGGGCTCGAAGGCGACGACGGCGCCCTCTTCTCCGACGATCCTCGAAGCGAGGAGCGTGAAGAACCCGACGTTCGCGCCGATGTCGAAGAAGACCCTCCCCGGGCCGAGCAACGCTTGGAGCCAGTGCCGCGTCTGCGGCTCGTATGTGCCCAGCCAGCAGCCGTTCGTCCCAGCTCCGACAACCCAGCGTGCACCCCTCATCGGGCCGCTCAGGACGGCGACGACGCTTCCCCTCGGAACAAGGCGCAGGGGCGCGCGGATCACCGACCTGCCGAGCTGCCGCAGAGTTCTCATCTCTATCTAGGATGTCCCAGGCGTCCCGGTCCGCGCCGCATCAGACATTCGTAGATAGCGCCGCGCCCAGAGGTTCAGCATGAGGAGCCTCCAGGCGACGATCGAGAGGATGCTCAGGCTGCT
>JBDIBE010000478.1:0-2537 GCA_039812785.1 Thermoanaerobaculia bacterium
ATCGAGCTCGACGGCGAGCGCGCCGGGATGCCGGCCGTCTCCCCCGACGGTCGGCGCGTCGCTTTCGGCGCCCGCGAGGGAGCCGGCCCGATGCGGATCTGGGTCCACGACCTCGGGACGGCGGTCGCGCGACCGCTCCCCGGCACCGAGGAGGGCTATCGCCCCTTCTGGTCTCCCGACGGCCGGAAGATCGGCTTCTTCACCTGGGGCCACCTCGCGGCGACCCCGGCGGAGGGGGGCGCCATCGCGCGCCTCGCGCCGGCGCGGGACGCGCGGGGCGGAACCTGGAGCCCGAACGGGACGATCGTCTTCGCGCCCTTCGCCACGGGTCCCCTCCTCGCGATCTCCGAGAGAGGCGGGCCGGCCCGCGAGGTCTCCGGCACGCGGGAGTCGGTCGGAGCCGGCACGCACCGGTTCCCGCAGTTCCTGCCGGACGGCGAGCACTTCCTCTATCTCGCCCGTGCGGGGCGCATCGGCGCGGGCGCCGGGGCCGGCGTGATGCTCGGGAGGCTCGGCGAGGCCGGGCCGGCCCGGCGGCTCGTCGAGGGGGCCACGAACGCGATCTACGCGGACGGCCACCTCCTCTTCGTCCGCGACGGCGCGCTCGTGGCCCAGCCGTTCGACCCGAAACGCCAGGCGCTCTCGGGCGAGCCGCACGTGCTCGTCGGGGACCTCCTCTTCAACCGGCGCTTCGCCTACGGGGTCTTCTCGGCGAGCGAGGCGGGCGTCCTCGTCTTCCTCACCGGCAGGCAGCGGGACCTCAGCCGGCTCGTCTGGCGTGACCGCTCCGGGAGCCGCCTCGGCGAGCTCGGAACGCCCGGCAACCTCTCCGGGTTCGGCGGCCTCGCGCTCTCGCGCGACGGCCGGTGGGCGGCGGTCGGGAGGGTGGACGAGTCCCAGAGCGACGCCGACATCTGGCTCTACGACGTCGCCCGCGGCACCGAGACCCGCCTCGCCCGGCCGGGCTCCGACGAGAGCGACCCGCTCTTCTCGCCCGACGGCGCCACTCTGCTCTTCGGCTCGTCCGGCGAGGAGGGGTCCGCCGTCGTCCGCCGCGACCTCGCGACGGGCGCGGAGACGACGCTCTTTTCGTCGAAGGAGATCTACAGCACGGGGCCCGTGTCGCTCTCTCCGGACGGAGCCGCGATGATCACCGAGGAGCGGAGCCGCCTCGCCCACGCCGACCTCGTCGTCCGGCCGACGGACGGCGGGGGCGAGACGAAGGTCCTCGTTCGCACTCCCGGCGACGACGCCTACGGCCAGATCTCGCCCGACGGCCGCTGGCTCCTCTGGGCTTCCGACGACTCGGGCCGCTACGAGGTCTACGTCGCACCCTTCCCCGGTCCCGGGTCGAGAGTTCAGGTCTCGCGAGACGGCGGCACGCAGCCCCGGTGGAACCCGGCGGGGGGCGAGATCTTCTTCAAGACGCCCGACAACGTCCTGACCGCGGTACGCATCGAGACGGCCTCCGGGACGATCTCCGTCGGGACCCCGGCGCCCCTCTTCCCCGTCGTCGAGTTCACCGGCTGGACGTACGACGTCACCGCCGACGGCCAGCGCTTCCTCGTGCGCGAGCCGATGGCCGAGGGCGACGCCTCGCCGATCACCCTCCTCACCGACTGGACCGCGCTCGTGAGGCCGCGATGACGCTCGCCTCCGGCTCCCGCATCGGCCCCTACGAAGTCACGGGCAGGCTCGGCGAAGGCGGGATGGGCGAGGTCTGGCGGGCGAGGGACACGAAGCTCGGGCGCGAGGCCGCGATCAAGGTCCTTCCTGCCGCCTTCGCCGAGGACGGCGAGCGCCTCGCCCGCTTCCGCCGCGAGGCGCAGATCCTCGCCTCGCTCGGCCACCCGAACGTCGCGGCGATCTACGGCCTCGAGGAGAGCGACGGCGTCGTGGCGCTGGCGATGGAGCTCGTGCCGGGAGAGGACCTCTCGCAGCGCCTCGGCCGCGGCCCGCTCCCCGTCGACGAGGCGCTCGCCGTCGCGCGGCAGATCGCCGAGGCGCTCGAGGAGGCCCACGGCAAGGGCGTCGTCCACCGCGACCTCAAGCCCGCCAACGTCAAGCTCACGCCCGACGGCAGGGTCAAGGTCCTCGACTTCGGGCTCGCCAAGGCCCTCTCGGGCGACGGCTCCGCCTCGCTCGACTCGAGCGACTCCTCCCGTTCCCCGACGATGACGCGCCAGGGGACCCAGGCGGGGATGATCCTCGGCACCGCGGCCTACATGAGCCCCGAGCAGGCCCGCGGCAAGCCCGTCGACAAGCGTGCGGACGTCTGGTCCTTCGGCGTCGTCCTCTTCGAGATGCTCTCCGGGAAGAGGCTCTTCGCCGGGGAGACGGTGAGCGACACGCTCGCCGCGGTCCTGCGCGCCGACCCCGACTGGGCCCTTCTCCCGCGCGGCCTGCCCGCGCCCGTCGACGACCTGCTTCGCCGCTGCCTCGAGCGCGACCCGCGACGGCGGCTGCACGACGTCGCCGACGCCCGCGTCGTGATCGAGGACGTCCTGGAGGGGCGGTGGCATCCGCCGGCGCCGACG
>JBDIBE010000479.1:0-2527 GCA_039812785.1 Thermoanaerobaculia bacterium
AGGCGGAGGGCCGCGGGCGAGGCATCCGTCACCGCCGCCGCGACGACGGAGGCGACGCGGGAGCGGAGCGGGATCGCGTTCCCCGCGCCGTCCGGGTGGTTGCGCGCCGCGAGGAGGATGACGAAGACGTCCGTCTCGGGGTCGAGCCAGATCGAGGTCCCCGTCCAGCCGGTGTGGCCGAAGGAGCCGAGCGGGAAGAGGTCGCCGCGGCTCGAGGCGTAGTGCGTCTCGACGTCCCAGCCGATCGCGCGGAGGTCGCCGTCGCCGAAGTCGCGGATCCGGGTCATCGCCGCGACGCCGGCGGGGGAGAGCCAGCCGCCGCCGTTCCCGAGGACGGCCCGGGCGAAGAGGGCGAGGTCGTCGGCCGTGCCGAAGAGCCCCGCGTGCCCGGCGACCCCGCCGAGGGCGCGGGCGCGCGGGTCGTGCACCTCGCCGCGGAGGAAGGTGTCGCCCCTCTTCTCCGTCGGCGCGATCCGCGCGACGGGGATCCGCCCCCCCCTGCCGACGGGCCGGAACTCCGTGTCCGACATCCCGAGCGGGGCGAAGACGGCCTTCTGGGCGTAGACGTCGAGCGTCTCGCCGGTGACGACGCGGACGAGCTCGCCGAGGACCTCGTAGCCGGCGTCGGAGTAGGAGAAGCGCAGCCCGGGCGGGTACGCGAGGCGCGCCGCGTTCTTCCGGGCCCAGATCTCCTCGGGCTTTCCGGCGTAGAAGTCCATCGGGTCGTCGGGCACGAGGCCGGAGCGGTGGACGAGGAGCTCCTCGACCGTGACCTTCTCCCGTTCGCCGCCGCCCGCCCCGAAGGCAGGGAGGTACTGGACGACCGGGTCCTCGAGCCTCACGCGGCCCTGCTCGACGAGCGTCATCACGGCGGCCGCCGTGGCGACCGGCTTCGTGAGGGAGGCGAGGTCGAAGGCGGTGTCGGCGGTCATCGCCTCGGCCTTCGGCGCGACGGCCCGCATCCCGTAGGCCTTCCGGAAGGCGACCTTCCCGTGGCGACCGACGAGGACGACGGCGCCCGGGACCTCCTTCCTCGCCATCGCCGCGGCGAAGACCTCGTCGAGGCGCGCCAGGCGGGCCGGGGAGAGGCCGACCTTCTCCGGCGCGACCGTCTCGAGAGGCGCTGGAGCGGCCGGGGCGAGGGCCGGGAAGAGCAGGAGGCCGATCGCGGCGGGCGAGGAGAGGGAACGGGGGCGCGAGGTCACTTGAAGGCTCCCTTCCGGAGGCCGGTGCCGCGCGGGGCGACGCCCGGGATGGTGACGGGCAGGCGCCCTTCGATCTGCGCCTCGCCGTAGACGGCGCGGACGGCCGCGGCCTGGACGAGCGCCTGGGGGCCGTAGCCGCAGAGGTAGGTGGGAAGGCCCGGCAGGTCGCGGAGGACGTAGGGGCTGCCGAAGGAGACGGCGACGACCGGCCTGCCCGACTCGAGGAGCGAGGCGACCGCGGCCTTCCCCTCGGGAGGGACCTCGAGGGTCCCGCGGCCGGAGCGGGGGCGGACGAAGAAGGCGACGAGGACGGCGTCGGCGTCCTTCGCCCGCGCGGCGGCCGTCGCCCCCTCGCCCGCGCAGGAGGTCGGGTCGAGGCGGACGTAGTCGACGGCGGCGGCCCGCTTCCTCAGCTCGGCCTGGAGCGTCGCGTCGATCGCGACGGCCGTCCGCTCGTCGTGGAGCGCGAGGACGAGGAGCTTCGCGTCCGGGCGGATCGGGAGGGCGCCCTGCGCCTCGCGGACGAGCGTCAGGCCGCGGCGGGCGACCTCCTCCTCGGCGGCCTTCTGCGGGAGCGTGCCGGCGTGGCGGGCGATCTCGGCGACGGGGATCTCCGGCGCGCGGAAGAGCCCGAGCCGCTCCTTCTCGGCGAGGACGCGCCCGACGGCCTCGTCGAGGCGGGCGAGAGGGAGGCGGCCGCTCCCGACCGCGGCGACGATCGCGTCGATGGCGGCCTTCGGGTCGGGAGGCATCAGGACGACGTCGCCCCCCGCCTCGAGGACGCGGACGGCCGCCTCGCCCGTCTCGAAGTGGGCGACGATCCCTCCCATCGACATCGAGTCGGTGAAGACGAGGCCCCTGAAGCCGAGCTCCCCGCGGAGGAGCCCCGTCGTCATCGGCCGCGAGACGACGGCGGGCAGCGTCCCCTTCGTCTCGACCTCCTTCACGTCCTCGGTGAAGTCGTGGGTGCGCGTCGGATTCGCGAGGACCGGGACGGGCGTCGGGTCGAGCGCGGGGACGGCGAGGTGGCCCGTCATGACGCTCCGGGCCCCGGCGGCGATCCCGGCGCGGAACGGGACGAGCTCGACGGCGTCGAGGCGGGGGCGGTCCGCGGAGAGGACCGGGAGCGAGCGGTGCGAGTCGACGGCGGTGTCGCCGTGGCCGGGGAAGTGCTTCAGGCAGGCGAGGACGCCGCCCTCCTGGAGCCCCTTCACCGTCGCCGCGACGAAGCGCCCGACGGCCTCCGGCTCCTCGCCGAAGCTCCGCGTGTTGATGACCGGGTTGTCGGGGGCGTTGTTGACGTCGGCGACGGGGGCGAAGAC
>JBDIBE010000480.1:0-2523 GCA_039812785.1 Thermoanaerobaculia bacterium
CGGCCTGCCGCGAACGCCGCGGCGAGCGCGGCCAGGAGAGCCCCGGCCCGGGCGAGGCGGCGGATCGGGCGGTCGGAGCCCATGTGCGAAGCCGGGAACTATAGCAGCGGGCGGCCGCTGCGGCGGCGGCGGCGCCGGTCAGGAGGCGCTCGCGCCTGCGCGAGCCCGGCGACGCCCCGACCCGAGCCTCACTCCTCCGGCGCGGCGTTCTCGAGCATGCCGGGGGCGAGGTACTTCCGCGTCTCCCCGGCGATGAGGCCGCTCAGCGCGAGGAGCGAGATCAGGTTCGGGATCGCCATGAGCCCGTTCGCGACGTCGGCGAAGGACCAGACGACGGGGAGCGACGCGACGGAGCCGACGAGGACGGCGGCGACCCAGAGCCAGCGGTAGGGGAGGATGACCTTGGGGCCGAAGAGGTACTCGGCCGCCTTCTCGCCGTAGTACGACCAGCCGAGGATCGTCGAGAAGACGAAGGTCAGCAGGCCGACCGTCAGGACGGCCGGGCCGATGTACGGGATGTGGCTGAAGGCGCTCTTCGTGAGGGCGGCCCCCTTCAGCCCCAGGTGCCAGTCGCCCGAGTTGACGACGACGAGGCCCGTCATCGCGCAGACGACGACCGTGTCCCAGAACGTTCCCGTCGAGGAGACGAGCGCCTGCCTCACGGGGTTCTTCGTCATCGCCGCGGCCGCGACGATGGGGGCGCTCCCGAGGCCCGACTCGTTCGAGAAGAGCCCGCGCGCCACGCCGAAACGGATCGCCTCCTTCATCCCGGCGCCGAGGAAGCCGCCGAAAGCGGCCTGCCCGGTGAAGGCGCTCGAGACGATGAGGCGGAAGGTCTCGGGGAGGGTCTCCCCGTGCTTGAAGAGGAGGAAGAGGCAGCCGGCGATGTAGAAGGCCGCCATGAACGGGACGAGGAGCTCGCAGACCTTCGCGATGGACTGGATGCCGCCCAGGATGACGATCGCCGTCAGGACGGTCATCAGCCCTCCGCTCACCCACGGGGAGACGCCGAACGTCTCGCTCGCCATCGAGGCGATCGAGTTCGCCTGGACCGTGCAGCCGATGCCGAAGGCGGCGACGGCGGTGAGCGCCGCGAAGATCACGCCGAGCCACTTCGCGTTCATCCCCCGCTCGAGGACGTACATCGGCCCGCCGCACATCGCGCCCTTCTCGTCCTTGACGCGGAAGCGGACGGAAAGGAGCGCCTCGGAGTACTTCGTCGCGATTCCGAAGACGCCCGTCAGCCACATCCAGAGGACGGCGCCCGGGCCGCCCGCGGCGACCGCCGTCGAGACGCCGACGATGTTCCCGGTGCCGATCGTCGCGGCGAGGGCCGTCGTCAGCGCCCCGAACTGGCTGACGTCGCCGGCCCCCTCCTTCTTCCGGCTGAACGAGATCCGGATCGCCGTGAAGAGGTGCTTCTGGGGGAAGCCGAGACGGAACGTCAGGAAGACGTGCGTCCCGAAGAGGAGGACGATGAGAGGCCAGCCCCAGATGAAGTCGCTGACCGTGGCCAGGAACGCTTCGATCGCCGCCATGCGCCCTCCTCCCGGAACCCGAAGAGAAAACCGGCCGAGCCGGGGCCGTCCGCGGAGTATGCCCGGCTTCAGTCCCCTTCGCCGCCGGAGGGTCTCGCGAGCTCCCGGACCGCCGTGAGCGCCGCGTGGCGGTACAGGTCGGAGAGGGTCGGGTAGTTGTAGAGCGACTCGGCGATCTCGGGGGCCGTCGCCTGCATCTTCATGTAGGCCTGGCCGATGTGGACGAGCTCGCTCGCGCTGTGGCCGACGATGTGCGTCCCGATGAGGCGCCCCGTCCCGGCGTCGAAGAGGAGCTTCAGGAGCCCCTGCTGGTCGCCGATGATCTGTCCGCGCGGGTTCATTCCGTAGTGGCCGCGGCCGACGACGTAGTCGACGCCCTTCTCCTTCAGCTTCTCCTCGGTCTCCCCGACGTAGCTCACCTCGGGGATCGAGTAGATGGCGAAGGGGAGGTTCTCGGTCGAGGCCGACGGGCCGGTCAGGCCGAAGGCGTGGCGCATCGCGCGGCGGCCCTGCTCCATCGAGGTCGACGCGAGGGCCGGGAAGCCGATGACGTCGCCGACGGCGTAGATGTGCGGGTGCTCCGTCTGGAGGTCGTCGTTGACCTTCAGGAGGCCGTACCGGTCGGGCTCGAGGCCGATCGTCTCGAGCCCGAGGTCCCTCGTGTTCCCGTCGCGGCCGACGCAGTAGAGGAGGACGTCGGAGGTGATCCGCCGCCCCTTCTGCGTCTCGATCGTCACCCGCTGCGGCGCTCCGGCGACCGGCTCGACCTTCGCGTAGCGGTCGTCGTGGAGGATCTCCACGTGGAGCTCGCCGAGCTCGCGCTCGAGGATCCCGACGATCTCGCGGTCGAGGTAGGGGAGGAGGCGGTCGCGGGTGTCGACGAGCGTCACGTAGACGCCGAGGGCCGCGAAGATCGAGGCGTACTCGATGCCGATGACGCCCGCGCCGAGGACGGTCATCGTCTTCGGCATCCGCGGGAGCTTCA
>JBDIBE010000481.1:0-2513 GCA_039812785.1 Thermoanaerobaculia bacterium
GACGCTCTTCCGCGGGCTCGGGAGGACGTTCTCGCGCATGTCGAATGTCTCCGGCATCATGCCGGACGCCGTCGCCGACCTCGACGGTGACGGTCTGCCCGATCTCGTCGGGACGGACGGGTCGGGCGTCGTGGTCTCGCGGAACGTCTGCGCCTCGACCCTCCCCGACGCGAGCGTTCCCGTCGTCGTCTCGCTGACGGGTGCGAACGGCGTCCGGTTCGAGACAGAGCTGACGCTCGACGCCGTCGGGGCCGGAGAGATCGACCTCGAGGCCCGCTACGTTCCGACGGTCGGGGGCGGGGGGGGGACCGCCACGCTCCACCTCGGCGCGGGCGAGCAGCTCTACTTCCCGTCCGCGCTCGAGGCCCTCGCGCGGGTGGGCATCGACGTCGGAGACGGCACGGAGAAGGCCGGGTCGCTCTCGATCCGTGTCCGCGGCGGACCGCCGTCGTCCCTCGCCGTCACCGCCCGCGTCGTGGCAGTCGGAGCGGGCCGCGGCGGCGTCGGGTTCGCCGAGGCGCCGTTCGGGAGTGGCCTCGGATCCTCGGCCGTCGTCGGCTGGCTGCGCGAGACGGGGGGCGACCGGAGCAACCTGGCCGTCGTGAATCTCGGCGGTGAGAGGGAGGACCCGGTCACGCTCCGCGCGACGCTCGTCTCCGCCGAGCCGGGAGCGCGGCGCGTCGCACTGCCCGAGGTCGTCCTCCTGCCCGGGGAGCTCTTCCAGTGGAACCGCGTCCTCGCGGGCGCCGCGATGACGGGCGGATGGGCCCTCGTCGAGAGGGTCTCGGGAGCCGCGCCGTTCTACGCCTACGGCGTCGTCAACGACGAGGGGACCGGCGACGGGTCGTTCGTCCCGGGCGTCCCGACGGACCGGAGTGCAGGGCGTTCCTGGGTCGTCCCGGCGGTCGTCGAATCCGACCGCTACTCGACCGGCCTCGCCCTGACGAACACCTCGGACTCTGCGAGGACCTTCGCGTTCCAGCTCGTCTCCGAGACGCTGACGACCGACGACCGGCGGGCCCGATTCGAGTGGACGCTCCCGGCATCGGGGCATCTCTACGTCCCGGACCTCGTCGAAGAGCTTCGCCGGCAGGGCGTCGCGGGGATCCCGGCTCGCGCCGTCGGTGTCGTCGGCACCCTCTTCGCGGAGCTTCGCACGGGCGCCTCGTCCGGCGTCTTCCTCGGAGCGAGGACGAGCGCGCCGAAGCCGGAGGGGCGCTACGGCGTCTTCTACGAGGCGGCACGCGCCGACGCAGGCTCCCGCTACGGCAGCGAGGTGACGGCAGTCCGGCAGGACGGCGCGGTGAGGTCCAACCTCGCTGTCGTGAACCTCGAGGAGGCGCCGCTCACGGTCCTTCTCCTCGCGCGGGACCCGGCTGCGGGTAGCCGGGTCGTCGGTGAACAGCGGACGGTGACGCTCGGACCGCGCGGGCGGGCCCAGATCGACTCGGTCCTCGAGGCCCTCGGGACCGGACTCACGCGGGGTCGCGTGACGGTCGCCACGACAGGGGAGCCGGCGCGATTCCTCGCCTACGGCGTCGTCAACGAGGGGGCTCGGCCCGGGGAAGGATCGGACGACGGGACATTCGTCGCGGGGCGCTGACGCCCGCGTCGACACCGGCACGTCGCGGCGCGAAGTAGGATCGGCGGCGAGAGGCATGCCGTCAGCAACGAGTTCTCCTGGCGCACCTTCGCCCGTGCCCGGCCCGCTCGGGGCGGCCCTCGCGGCCGCGGGCTTCGCCCTCGACCTATTCGACGCGCTTCCCGACGTCGTCTTCTTCGCGAAGGACCTCGAGGGGCGCTACCGGGCCGTGAACGAGACGCTCGTGAGGCGGCTCGGGAAGAGGACGAAGGCCGACGTCCTCGGGCGCACGGCGCGCGACCTCTTCCGCGCACCGCTCGGGGAGCGCTACCTCGCGCAGGACCTGGCCGTCTGCTGGTCGGGGAGGCCGGTCGAGGACGTCCTCGAGCTGCACCTCTACCCGGACGGGCACGAGGGGTGGTGCGTGACGACGAAGGCCGCGCTGAGCGGCGCGGACGGCGCGGTCGTCGGCCTCGCGGGAACTTCGCGCGACGTCCGTCCCCCCGATCCCGGGAGCGGCTCGCTCGAGGGGCTCGCGGACGTCCTCCGGCACCTCCACGAGATGCCGGAGGGGCCGCACCGCGTGGAAGAGCTCGCCCGGAAGGCGGGCCTCTCTCCGGCCCGCTTCTCCCGGCGCACCCGCGCCCTCTTCGGCCTCTCTCCCTCGCAGCTCGTCGTCAAGGTGCGGATCGACGCGGCCCGAAGGATGCTCCTCGACCGGAAGACCCCGATCGCCGGCGTCGCCCTCGCCTGCGGCTACTGCGACCAGAGCGCCTTCGCGCGCCAGTTCAAGGCGGTGACGGGCCTGACGCCCGCGCAGTACCGGGGGCCGGCTTGACAACTCTGTAACGCAGAGTAATCTTCCCGCCGTGGACGTCCCCCAGGCTCTCGAGAGGATCGAGGAGATCCACGCGCAGATCGCCAAGGGGGA